>JAYRLF010000417.1:0-3418 GCA_041905385.1 Allosphingosinicella sp. | reverse complement strand
TCACCACCACCATCTCGATGCCGGTCCGCATCGCGGTCATGATCTCGTCGTCGGCGCGGGCGTCCGGCGTCCAGGCGTCGCGGCCGCCGCCGACCAGCTGGAAGCTGCGCCCGTCGATCCGCACCATCACCGCCGAGCCCTGCCGTTTCTCGCGGCTCAGCCGGACGTGGAGCTGGCCGCCGCCTGGGCGGTCCGTCCAATGGCCGATCGCGGCGAAGGGCCGCCAGCCCTGCGGCTGCGGCGCCTGATAGGGGGCGGCGATCGCGTAGCAGCGGCGCGCGTCGCTATAGGCCGCCCAGGTGCCGAACACGCCCAGCGATTGCGGCTGGGCGAGCGCCGGTGTGGCCAATATGCCACCCAGCAAAATAAAATTTCGCTGCCGAACCATTCGCTTCCTCTCGCTCGGCTCGTGGCGCCTTGGCAACCGCAAATCCCGTTTAGCCGCGGTTCAGGCAACCATAACCAAATCCGGCGCGCTGGCCCCGCCGCCCCCTGGTGGGTCCAGTGAAAAAGGGAGTTAGTATGAAGAAGTTTGTTGTTGCCGCCCTTGTTGCGGGCGTCCTCGCCACTCCGGCCGTGGCCCAGGATACGGCCTTCTCCGGGCCGCGTATCGAGGGCATTGTCGGCTATGACCGGCCGGATGCCGACGGCGATAATGCCGACGGCATCGTCTATGGTGTCGGCGTCGGCTACGATTTCCGCCGCGGCAATGCGGTCTTCGGCGTCGAGGCCGAAGCCAGCGATTCCACCGCCGACGAATGCTTCACCGGCGTTACCGTCGCGACCGACGAGCTCTGCCTCGACGCCGGCCGCGACTTCTATGTCGGCGGCCGCGTCGGCGCGGTCGTCAGCCCGCGGGCCCTGCTCTACGCCAAGGCCGGCTACACCAATGCCCGCGCGCGCCTGACCTATGAGGACGGCACCGCGGCGACGGCGCCCGACTTCTCGATCTCGGACAATCTCGACGGCCTTCGGGTCGGCGCGGGCGCCGAGTTCGCGTTGAGCCCGAACGCCTATCTGCGCACCGAATATCGCTATTCGAACTACGAGGCGGGCTTCGAGCGTCACCAGGTCGTCGGCGGCTTCGGCTTCCGCTTTTGAGCCAGCGAACATCGTTCGCTCGATAAGGAGGGCCGGGGCGCTTCGCTCCGGCCCTTTTTCTTGTCACAACCCACTGGCGGGGCTTGCGCGGCTCGCTATAGTTCGGTTGAGACACAAAAAGACGCCGAGCAGGGGTAATCGATGAAGGCGACGATTGAACGGGCCACGCTCCTGAAAGGCCTCGGCCATGTCCATTCCGTGGTCGAGCGCAGGAACACGATCCCGATCCTGTCCAACGTCCTGGTTGAGGCGACCGAGGATGGCGGCATCAGGCTGATGGCGACCGATCTCGATCTCCAGATCAACGAGACGGTCGAGGCCAATGTCGAGGATCCGGGCGCGACCACGGTCCCGGCCCACACTTTGTTCGACATCGTCCGCAAGCTTCCGGAAGGAAGCCAGGTCGAGCTGATCGCGGCCGAGGGTCGGATGCAGGTCAATGCCGGCCGCGCCCGCTTCACCCTCGCCACCTTGCCGCGCGACGATTTCCCGGTGATCGCCGAGGGCGAACTGCCGACCCGGTTCGAGCTGCCGGCCGCGACCTTGCGCCAGATCGTCGACAAGACTCGCTTCGCCATCTCGACCGAAGAGACGCGCTATTATCTGAACGGCATCTACCTGCACGTCTCGGACGAGTCCCAGCCGGTGCTGAAGGCGGCGGCGACCGACGGCCATCGGCTGGCCCGCGTCACCGTGCCGCGGCCGGAAGGTGCGCAGGGCATGCCGGGCGTGATCATCCCGCGCAAATGCGTCGGCGAGCTTCGCAAGCTGCTCGACGAGGTCGACGGCACCGTCCAGGTCTCGCTGTCGGATTCGAAGATCCGCTTCGGCCTCGGCAATGCGGTGCTGACCTCGAAGCTGATCGACGGCACCTTCCCCGATTACAGCCGCGTAATCCCGACCGCGAACGACAAATTGCTGAAGCTCGATCCGAAGAGCTTCGGCGAAGGCGTCGACCGCGTCTCGACCATCGCCAGCGAGCGCACCCGCGCGGTCAAGATGGCGCTCGACCGCGACCGCGTCACGCTCTCGGTGACGTCGCCCGAAAACGGCACGGCCGCCGAGGAGGTGCCGGCGGACTATGGCGCCGATTCGCTCGAGATCGGCTTCAACGCCCGCTACCTGATGGACATTCTCGACCAGATCGAAGGCGACACGGTCGAGGTCCACCTCGCCGACGCGGCCGCCCCGACCCTGCTCCGGGAAAATGACAAGGCGCCGGCGCTCTACGTGCTGATGCCGATGCGGGTCTAGCACAGGGCCGCCCCCGCGCTTACATTGACTCCGAGAGGGCCCGCTGATAGGGCGCGCGCCTTCCCGCAAGGACCGAAACTTTTGAGTGGAGCTGCCGCATGGCGCGCGTGACCGTCGAAGATTGTGTCGACAAGATTCCGAACCGTTTCGAGCTGGTGCTGCTCGCCTCCCAGCGCGCCCGCCAGATCTCCGGCGGCGCCGAGCTGACCATCGATCGCGACCGCGACAAGAATCCGGTCGTCGCGCTGCGCGAGGTCGCCGAGACCACCGTCAAGCCGCGCGACCTCGAGGAGGCGCTGATCAGCGGCCTGCAGCGAGTCCAGGTCGACGAGGACGACGTCGCCGACGAGGTCGGCTCGATCAGCGCGTCGGCCGAGGCGCTTCGCCTCACTGCGGCCGCGCCCGCCCGCAACAACAATGCCGGCGGCGATTACGAGGGCTGATCCGGCCCCGCCGCCGATTTTCACTGGTTCAGGAAATCCCGGCTTCGGCCGGGATTTTTATTCGGCGGCTTCCGGCCGGCTATGCAGTTCGGCGCGGTCGATCCATTCCAGCTCGTCGAGGCCGAGGACGCGGCCCTCGGCCGAGCGCACCGACATCGGCTCGATCGGCTGACGGGTGTAGCGGTCGACCAGCACCGGATTGCTCGGCTTGCCCGACACCCATTTCTCGCCCCATTGCCGCAGCGAGATCAGCACCGGCAGCAGGTCGAGCCCCTTGTCGGTCAGCTGGTAGGACACTTTCCGCCGGTCCGACGGGTCGGGCATTCGCTCCAATATGCCATTCTCGACGAGCCGGCCGAGCCGGTTCGAGAGGATGTTGCGGGCGATCCCCAGCGTCGACTGGAATTCCTCGAAATGGTGCAGCCCGTTGAACGAGGCGCGCAGGATCAGGAAGGACCAGCGCTCGCCTACCGCTTCGAGGGCGGCGGCGATGGAGCATTGCCGGAGCAGCTCCTTGTGACGTTCGACGTCGAGCACCGGGGGTCATCCTATCCTGTTTCTGCTGTCATGGATATGGCAGCAGCGGTTTCAGTTGCAATAAGAAACCAACAGCGATATAG
>JAYRLF010000024.1:0-21053 GCA_041905385.1 Allosphingosinicella sp. | reverse complement strand
CGACCGCGCCGGTGTCGAGATCGTTCATCCGCACCCGGAGCTTGGTCCGCCAGTCGGTGACCATCCGCGTGTAGCGGACATAAGCGGCGACCATGACGACGGTCGCGGCGACCAGGCCGAGCCCGAACTTCACCCAGAACATGGTCAGGACGATGACCAGTTGGATGATGGTCGGGGCGATGTTGAACAAGAGGAAATAGAGCATCGTGTCGATGCTCTTGGTGCCGCGCTCGATGATCTTGGTGACCGCGCCGGTGCGCCGCTCGAGATGGAAACGCAGCGACAGATCGTGGAGGTGGCGAAAGGTCGATTCGGCCAGCCGCCGGGTCGCATCCTGGCCGACCCGCTCGAACAGGCCGTTGCGCGCATTGTCGAACAGGACGCCGCCGAAGCGGGCGAGGGCATAAGCCGCGACCAGGGCGATCGCGATCGAGACCGCCGGCTCCATGCCGGCCGTCATCCGGTCGATCGCCGCGCCGAAGGCGAGCGGCATGACCAGGGTGGTGACGCCGATCGAGACGAAGACGAGCAGCAGCGAGAGGACGACGCGCAGCCGCAGCGCCGGCTCGCCGGCCGGCCAGAGATAGGGCAGGAACCGCCCGAGTATCTTCAACCCGGGCTCGGTCGCCTTCGTCCTACCTGTCGCAGCATCCGTCATCTTCGTCGCTAGATAGGCGTCCACGCGAGCGATCCCAAGTAACGGGTCCGCAACGGCAGGAACAATGCAGCGCTTCGCCGCATTTGGGCTGCCGGAAGGAGCGGGAATGGAACCCCTGTTGTACGTGATCGCGATCCTGGGCTGCGGCGAAAGCGATGCCGCCTGCCAGCAGATCCGCGTCGAGCCGACCACCTATGCGAGCCAGGCGGAATGCCTTGCCGCGACCGAGGCCGCCCTGATGCGCAACAGCGACATCCCCTTCCCGAACTTCGTCGCGCAATGCCGACCGTCGAATCAGCGCCCGCAATTGCTGCGCGGCAGCGACGTGATGCGTCCCGCCGGCGGCCGGCTGCCGGAGCGTCCGCGCTACGCAGCCGGCCGCGGGCCTGTTGCCCGCTTCTGATTTCGTTCCGCGCGCCGCGGAACTCGCACCGGCCGACTCCCCGTCCCGCCCCGACAGGCTAGCGCTCGGCGCGGGATGGGGAGCGGACCGGAGCTTGGAAGCGCCAGCGATCCCGCGAAAGCGGATAACCCTTAGATCGTCCCGCTGATCGTTAGGGTGAAGACCTGGCCGTAGAAGCGGTCGCGATCCTCGGTGAACAGGATGTTGCTGTTGGTCGCATTGCGCCGGCCGTCGAAGAAGGTGCGGCTGAAGCTCTCGTTGGTGCCGAGCAGATTGTCGATGCCGGCGCGCACCGTGAGGCCGAGCACGTCCTTATGCTCGACGAACACGCCCAATGTGCCCGGCGTGTCGAGAAAGCGGAAGCGCTGGTCGAGCCGGAAGCCCTCCGACTGGCGATAGCGGAAGAAGCTCGCGCCATAGGCCCAGTCGCTGCGCGGAATATCGTGGCGCAGGTTGAAGTTCATCTCGCTCGTCATCGTCTCGTTGAAGGCGCGGCGCAGGCCGGTGAGCGGATCGGTCAGGCGGGTTTTCTGAAATTGCAGGTTCATGTCGAGCTTGGCGCCGCGCCAGCCGATCGGATCGAAGTTGAACGTGCTCGTCCATTGCAGGCCGTAGACCGAAGCGGTGCCATCGAGATTGCCGGGCGACTGGCCGGTGACGCCGACCGGAATGATGTCGACGACGTCGGTGATCCGGCGGCTGTAGACCCGGGCGGTGGCCGTTCCCCAGGGGCCGAGATTGCGGGTCGCCTGGATCTGCGCCTCCCAGGTCTGCGGCGGGACGAGATTGGCATTGCCGGCATTGGAGGTGCCGCCGCTGACATTGGTCGAGGCGACGAAATCGAAGAAATTGAGCTGGCCGACCGAGCGTTCGAGCCGGGCGCTGACGTCGAGCCCGGGAATCGGCCGCCAGGCGAGATTCACGAAGCCCTTCGGCCGGTAGAAGGTGCGGCTGAGTCCGCCGGCGCCGTCCTGGACCAGCTGCGAATATTCGCCGCCGACCGAGGCCTGGAGAGTCAGCGTTTCGGACAAGGGCCGGCCATAGGTCAGGATCAGCTCGGCGCGCTTTTCCTCGACCGTCGCTGCCGAATTTGGGAAGGGCACCGGCACGAACTCTCCGGCCGGATTAAGGCTGAACAGCGCGTTCTCGATGTCGAGCGAATTGAGCGCGCCTTCGAGCGATATCTGCCAGTCGCTGCGGCCGCTGCGCCAGCGATATTCGCCGCGCGCGATCGTCTCGGCCTCGTCTGCGACCTGGGTGAAACGATCGCCCGCCGGCGGCCGATTGTCCGAAAAGGTGGTGATCAGGGTCTGGCGGTAGGGGCTGTGCTCGAAACGGTGGAGGCCGATCAGCTTCAGCCGGCCGCCGCCGAGGCCGAATTCATAGTCGCCGCCGAACTCGTAATTATGCTCGCGCTCGCGCTCGCGCAGCACCCGGTCGCGATCGGGCTGGTTCGGCCCCGAGCGCAGCGAATCCTCGCCGAGATTCTGGTGGTAGATGCCGAAGGCGGCATTGGCATTGAGGATCGATCCGTTGCCGAAGGTGCGGCGGATGGTGCCGCCGATCCGCGCATCCTCGCCATTGACGAACAGGATCTCGTCGCGCCGGTCGAGCACCTCGCCGGCGGGCGTCGTCACGATCTCCGGTCCGGCATTGCCGTTGCGGAAGCTGTTGTTGCGCGCGGACAAAGTGAACTCGGTGCCGCCGACCGCGCCGCTGATCGAGACCTCGCCATTGGTGAGCCGGGCCGGCGTGCGGACGCTGCGGATCTGCGGGCGGTAGACGAAATTGCCGGTCAGCCCGCGCGACGCGGTGACGACATTGGCGACCTGGCCGGTGAGGCCGGAAATGTTCAGCGTCGCTCCGTCGACGATCTCGATCCGGGTGACGTTGCCGGCGCTGATCCGGCGCAGCTCGGTGAAGATGTCGGTCGACTTGGCGGAGAAGCGCTCGCCGTTGATCAGCACGTTGCCGGTCGCCTGGCCGAGGCCACGGCGGTCGGTATCGCCCTCGTCGATCGCGAAGCCGGGGACGTTCTCCAGCATGTCGAGCGCGTTGCGCGGCGCGAAGCGCGCGAAATCGGCGGGGGTGTAGCTACGGCCACCGGCCTGCGTCGGCGCCTCGGTGGCGACCGGCGGCGGCGCATCGCTGGTGGGCGGATCCGCAGGATCCGTCGTCGCCGGCGGAGTCTGCGCCAGGGCCGGCGTCGTCGAGACGAGCAATGTCAGCAACAGCGCATGACGCCCGGACGGCGTCAGCGGAACCAGCCTCATCATGGTCCACCCCTTGGTCCGCGGATCTATTCGGTACGCCGCTACAAATGTAGCAGCAGATTTGACGTTATCACATTAACCGCAGCCTAACGGCCGGGGCCAGCACCGATCTCGGGATCGTCGTTTCGACGAACCGCCGGCCTGCTTCGACCGGCGCCGTCACGACGCGCCCCGCCCGAGCCGCTCGAGCAGCGGCCGGACAAACCGATTGTCGGGATCGAGCCGCAGCACGCGCGCGCCTTCCTGCCGTGCCACCTCGCGCTGGCCGGCCCGCTCGGCGACGATGGCGTGGACGAGCGCGGCATCGACGCTGTCCGGAAACAATTCGGCGCCGATCGCGGCGGCCGCCAACGCCGCCTCCTGGCGCCCGGCGGCCGAGATCAATTCGGCGCCCTGGACGATCTGCAGCATCTGGTTGGCGTAAAGATTGGCCGGGTCGGCGCGATAGGCCGCAATCGCCCTGCGCACGGCCTCGGCACCGCCGGCGCCGGCCTCGACAAGCTGCTCGCGGAAACGCGGCCGCGGCGCAAAAGCCAGCGCCGCTTCGAGCGCGGGATCGCGGCCGGCCTGATAGTCGGCGAAGCGGAGCGGCGCGGCGATGTCGACCCAGGTCCAGGGATCGCGATTCTGGCCGGACTGCCACCACAGGATCGAGGTCCGCATGCTGATGCCGCTGTTCGGCATGGACGTACGATAGGCGTCGCCGAAGCTGCTCGGCCTCGAGCTTGCCGGCTCGCCGATGAAGATCGCGTCGGTCAGCCGGTCGAGATCGTCCAGGATGAACTGGCTTGCGGAGAAGGTGCCGCGGCCGGTCAGGACGAACAGCCTGCTATCCTCGTCCTCGGCCCGGATCAGCGCGCGCACGAAGCCGTTGCGCAGATTGCCGTTGCCGCCGAGGTTCAGGCGCAGATCGAGGATCAGCGCGCGCGGATTGAGCGTTGCCGACCGCGCCCGAATCCGTTCGCCGAACGCAGCCAGGCTCTGGCCCTGGATGTCGGTGACCATGTTGAGTTGGACGTAGAGCGCATTCCGCTCCGGCAGCTCGATCAGTCGGTGCGAGTCCAGCGGCGCCTGCAGCCAGAGCGGGGCCGGAGCCGTCCGCCGCGCATCGACCCAGCCGTCGGGCGTGACCAGCGAGATGTCGGTGTCGGGCGGCCAGACCGGGTCGATCTGACCGGCCGGCACGGTCACCGTCCAGCGCCGGCCGCCGCGCACCAGGGTCAGGGTGGCGGTATCACGCCGTGGCGACAGGTCGAGGGCATGCAATATGTCCGGCTTGGCCATATCGAGCGGCACGTAGAGCGGGGGGCCGTTCGCTTTGCCGGCCGCCCCAAGCCGTGCGCCGCGCCGGATCGCCTCCGCCACGGGCACGCCGCCGATCGCCTCGATCCGCGCGCCGAGCAGGCCGGCATGTTCGGACCTGGCCGCGCGGACGTACAGGCCGTCCTCGAACAGATAGAGTTTGAGCGGCAACGAGGGGAAGCCGAAGCGCGTGTCCTTGCGCGGATCGATCCGGGTATGGCCGTCGCCGATCATCGCCGCCAGCCGCATCATCCCGACGATGATCTGGTTGCGCTGCAGCTCCGGAATGCGGCGGTCGAGATCGGCGACCGCGGCCATGAACCGTTCCCGCCCGGCGTGACGATAGGGGTCGGGGTGACGGCGCTCGAGCTCCGCGACCAGGAAGCGCAGGTCTTCGCGCCATTGCTCGGGCATCAGCTCCTGGATCGGGGCCGCCGTCGGCACCGATTGCGGGGGCTGCGCGGACAGCGGGGCGACCAGGCCGGCGGTCAGGAACAAGGCGCGCGGGATCAGCCGCGAAAACACGGACTTCATCGTGCAATTCCCTTGCGGTTGGGAGCGAAGGCTAGGGCCGGGCGCCGTGACTTCGCAGCAGACGTTCCATCTCGGTGTGATGCCGTTGCCGCGCCATGCCCAGCGGCGAGCGCCTCTCCATCCCTTCGAGCGTCGGCGCATCGACCGCGAGATTGACGTCCGCGCCGTGGGCGATGAGGTAGCGCGCTGCCTCGAGCCGGTTCTCGCGCGCGGCGTTGATCAGCGGCGTCTCGTCGCCGAGCACGTAAGCGTTCACCTCGGCGCCGGCGCCGACCAGCATCGTCAGCATCGGCATCTGTCCCCGATCGGCGGCCGCGATCAGCGGGTTGCCGTCGCCGGGCGCAGCGCCGTTCACATCCGCGCCGGCTTCGATCAGCTGACGGACGAGGTCGACATCGCCTCTGCGAACGGCGGCGACAAGCGGCGTTCCGTCGCCCTCGAGCATGAAATTCACATCGGCGCCTGCCGCGATCAGGGCGCGGGCCTCGTCTTCATGGCCGCTCTCGATCTCCTCGACCAGCCGGCGTCCGAGCATGGCCGCCTGCGGCGAGACGGCGCGCGACGCGGCGCGCGGGGCGGCCGGGTCCGACGGCAGGTGCGGATGGAAGGCCGCGACCGCGCTCGCCATGCCGAAGGTGCCGGTCAGGCACAAAGCCGCCCAGATCAGCCGCACCGGCACCCGATTGCGCGCGGGGTCGAGCACGGCGATCACGCGCCGCGCCAGAGAGCTGCGGCCCGGCGCGACGCCGTTGGCGGCGAGCAGCAGCGGCGCCGTGGCATGGCGGGCCGCGCCGACCAGGACCTCGGCATAATCCGGGCCGGGAACATTGCTGCGCAGCACGACGTCGTCCGCCGCCTGCTCGGAAAGCTCATGGCCCTGCCGCGCCAGCAGCCAGACCAAGGGATTGAACCAGAACAAGGCGACGGCGAGGCGGCCGAGCAGCAGCGCCAGCCAGTCGAGCCGGGCGACGTGCGCAAGCTCGTGGGCGATGATCGCCTCGGCGCGCTCGGGCTCGGCCGCCGCTTTCGTGTCGATCATGATGATCGGGCGCAGGATTCCCCAGCTGATCGGCGATTTGAGCCGATCGCTCACCAGCAAGGCGGTGCCGTGCTTGAAGCCAAGACGGCGCTGGGCCGCGGCCAACGAGGTCAGCCATGAAGGGTCGACCAGCACCTCGGCCTGCGATCGCAGCAGCCGCAACCTGGCAATGCCGACCAGGGTGAGCAGAAGCAGCGCCGCGGCCGGGATCCCCCAGCCCAGCACCGTCAGCCGGGCCCAGCTGAGCTGTCCGGATTGCGAGCCGGGCAGGGGCGGTCGCGCCACGACTTCGACCGGCTCCGGCCGCGTCGGCGCCGCCGCGACGACATTGCGATAGGCCTCCGTCACCGCCGCCGGCGTCTCGACCGCGAGCCGGGGCAGCAAGGCGGTCGCGATCGGCAGCATCAGGATCGCGCCCAGCCCCAGATTGGCGAGCAAGGCGCGTTCGGCCGCCGAGCGATGGCGAAGCAGGCGGAGCGCGACCAGTGCGAGGGCGGCACAGAGCGTGCTCTTCCAGACGATGTCGATGACCAGTTCGGGGCTCATTGCGCTGTTTCCTCCCGTGCCTTGCGGATCAGCGCTTCGAGCGCGTCGAGCTGCTCCGGTGCGATTCGTTCCTGCATGCCGAGCAAGGCGGTCGCCGCCGCGGCCGGCTGATTGTCGAAGAAGGTCCGGACCAGCTGCGCGAGCGCGGACTTGCGCGCCGCGGCGGCGGCGACGGCGGGTCGATAGATATTCTGGTGATCGACCGCGTCATGACCGACGAAGCCCTTGCGCTCGAGGCGGGCGAGCATCGCCCGCATCGCCGAGCTGCCCGGCGGATCGGCCATCCGCGCCTGGATCTCGGCGACGGTGCCCCTTTCCAGCGCCAGCAGGGCTTCGAACACTTCGCGCTCCCGCGGCGGCAATTTCTCGATCAAGGCGATTCTCCCGCTACATTTGTAGCGATAGCTACATTTGTAGCGCCCTGCAAGCGTTGTTTCCGAACGCCGGGAACGGCGCACCCGCCCGGTCGGTTCTTACCGGCAGCCAAGGGAGCGAACCATGTCCGACACCGAAACGATCGAAATGATCCACGAAGACGCGCTGCCCGGTCATGAGAGCGCGCTCGAGCCGAAGCCCGATTGGGAGCCCTTCTACCCCGGCTCTGGGCGGCTGGACGGCAAGGTCGCACTGGTCACCGGCGCCGACAGCGGCATCGGCCGCGCCGTCGCCGCCCTGTTCGCGCGCGAGGGCGCAGACATCGCCATCTCCTATCTGTGCGAGCATGACGATGCCGCGGAGACGAAGCGGATCGTCGAGGCGGAAGGGCGCAAGGCGATCACTTTCGCCGGCGACCTCGGCGACAAGGCGCTGTGCGAACGGCTCGTCCGGGAGACGGTCGACAGGCTCGGCGGACTCGACATCCTGGTCAACAATGCCGGCGAGCAGCATCCCGATGAGGATATCAGGGACATCACAGAGCAGCAGCTGAAGCGCACCTTCCAGACCAACATCTATTCGATGTTCTTCCTGACCCAAGCGGCGCGGCCGCACCTCAAGAAGGGTGCCGCGATCATCAACTGCACCTCGGTGACGATGTACGAAGGCTCGAAGCAGCTGCTCGACTATAGCGCGACCAAGGGCGCGATCACCGCGTTCACCCGTTCGCTTTCGGAGAATCTGATCGGCGACGGCATCCGCGTGAACGCGGTGGCGCCCGGTCCGATCTGGACGCCGCTCAACCCCTGCGGCGGCGCGACCGAGGAGAAGATCAAGACGTTCGGCGAGAACACGCCGATGGGCCGGCCCGGCCAGCCCAACGAGGTCGCGCCCTGCTTCCTCTTCCTCGCCTGCCAGGATTCGAGCTACATGTCGGGGCAGGTGCTGCATCCCAATGGCGGCACCATCGTCGGCAGCTAGGTGCGGGCCCGCGCTATGATATAGGGAGTGGTTGGCAGCGGAGGCGGGCATGCGCGCATTTCTCGGCATCCTGGTCGGCCTGATCGCGGCGATCGCGGTACAGGCGGCGCTCGATTGGATCGCCAGCCAGATCTACCCGGTCGCGATCACCGATTTGTGGGACCGCCAGCAGGTCTCGGAAGCCTTTGCCAGCCGGCCGACCGGCGCGCTGCTGCTCAGCGTCCTCAATTATTTCCTGGCCGGGCTGGTCGGCGGCGTGGTCGCGAAGCGGATCGCCAGACGCGGCTTCGCCGCCTGGATTCCCGCCGGCGTGCTGGCGCTGATGGCCTTGCTCATCGCCTTTTCCTATCCGATGCCGACCTGGACCCTGTTCGCCTCGCTGGCGGCGCCGCTGATCGGCGGCATGATCGCGCGGCATCTCGGCCGCGAATCGGCGCCGCAGGCCGGTACTGCCTGAGCCTAGTCGTCGAGCGGTCCGAATTTCGGCTCGGTCTTCCCCAGGCGCGCCCTGATCGCCTCGCCGAGATCGTCGCTGACCAGGGTCGCGGCGTTCCAATAAGCGACGTCGCGCAGCCCGGCCTCGACCGGCCGGCCGCGGTTGAAATTGAGGTTGCGCTTGGCGCCCGCGACGGCGAGCGGTGATTTGGCGGCGATGGCCGCGGCGAGCTGTCGTGCGGCGGCCAACGCGGCGTCCGCGTCGGCCTCGATCCGGTTGACGAGGCCGTAGCGCGCGGCCTCCTCGGCGCCCATGCGGCGGCCGGTGAAAGTGAGCTCGCGCAGCACGCCGTGCGGGATCAGATAGCCGAGCCGCTGCAGCGTGCCGAGATCGGCGGTGATCGCGACGTCGACCTCGGCCACCTGGAAGAAGGCGTCGGCGCTCGCCACGCGCAGGTCGCAGGCGCTGGCCAGGTCGACACCGGCGCCGATGCAGCCGCCCTGGATCGCGGCGACGACCGGCGGGCGGGCGGCCTCGAGCGCGCTGAACGAATCCTGCAGCCATTCGATATGCCGAAGCCGCGCCTCGGCGGCGCGCGCCGGATCCTTGGCCGGCGGGAACTGGCACGCGGCATAATCGAGATCGAGGCCGGCGCTGAAATGGCGTCCCTGGCCGGACAGGAGGATGGCGCGCACGTTCGGATCGCGGCCGAGGGCGCGGAAGCTGTCGCCGATCGCGACGAACATGTCCTTGTCCATCGCGTTGAGCTTGTCGGGCCGCGCCAGCGCGACATGGGCGACGCCGTCCTCGATCGATATCGCGACCCTGTCGCTTCCCATTGCCGGCCCTCCGCGCCTATTGTCGTTGCATGACCAGCTTTACCGTGAACGGTCAGGCCGTCCACTATCGGTTGGATCCGGAAACGCCGCTCTTGTGGGCGTTGCGCGACGCCTCCAACCTGACCGGCGCCAAATATGGCTGCGGCACCGGCCATTGCGGCGCCTGCACGGTCCATGTCGACGGCAATGCCGTACGCAGCTGCCGGGTGCCGATCGCGCAGCTGGAGGGCAGCTTCGTCGTCACGATCGAAGGCCTGTCGCGGGATCGCTCGCATCCGGTCCAGCAGGCCTTTGCGGCGGCGATGGTGCCGCAATGCGGCTATTGCATTCCCGGCATGGTGATGGCCGCCGCCGCCCTCATCGACCGCAACGACAGCCCGACCGACGCGCAGATCGACGCGGCGCTGACCAACATCTGCCGCTGCGGCATCTACCCGCGGCTGCGCGAGGCGCTGCGGCTCGCGGCACGGATCAAGACCGGCCGCGCGACCGTGGAAGGGGCGCCGCCGCCCAACATCAATGCCGAGGACGCCGCGCGTGCCGTGCCGGCGATGCGCGCCGAGCCGCGCCGCCCGCGCCGCTGAGCGCAAACGCCAAATTCCTGTTTGCGATCAACGGCCTCACTGTCGAAATGCTTACCGATCGGTTCAGCAACCGCTCATCCTGCCTGATGCACAACCCGTCCATCTCGGGGGCGGCAGTCCGTCGCCGGCAGTGAAGGAGTGAGGCAATGCGCAAGGCATTGATTGGTTTGGTCCTGGCCGCGACGGTGCTGACGCCGATCGCAGCCCAGGCGCAAGATCGCGGCGGCCGCAACCGCCACGAGCAACGTGAAGACAATCGCGGCAGCGGCGGCGGCGGCGAAGCCCGCCAGCAGCGTCAGGAATATCGCCAGCAACGGCAGGAATTCCGCCAGCAGCAGCGGGCGCAGGTCCAGCAGCAGCGGGTCCAGCAGCAGCCGCAGGTCCAGGTGGCTCAGCGCGAACGTCGCGGCGGCAATTGGGACGGCAATCGCGGCAACTGGCGCGGCGGCAATGACGGCAACCGCGGCGACCGCGGCCAGTGGCGCGGCACTCAGGGCCAGACCCGGCCGTCGACGGTCCAGGGTTGGGGCGGCCCCAACACGCCGGAATATCGCGAGCATGCCGAGCGCTACAATCGCCGGGCGCAGGAGAATGCGCTGCGCTACGGCACCCAGGAGCAGCGCCGCGAAGTCTATCGCCAGCGCCGTGACGACGGCAATTGGCGCGGCGACCGCGACGGTAACTGGCGCGGCGACCGGGACGGCAATTGGCGCGGCGATCGCGACCGCAACTGGCGGGACGGCCGGCGCGGCAATTGGAGCGGCAATTGGAACCGGGACTGGCGCAATGACCGGCGCTACGACTGGAACCGGTGGCGCTACGCCAACCGCAACATCTTCCGCCTGCCGACCTATTATGCGCCGTATCGGAACTACCGTTATTCGCGGCTGGGGATCGGCTTCTTCCTCGACTCGCTGTTCTTCGACCAGCGCTACTGGCTCGGCGATCCCTATCAGTATCGGCTCCCGCCGGCGCCTCCGGGCACCCAGTGGATCCGCTATTATGACGACGTCCTGCTGGTCGACGTCTATAGCGGCGAGGTCATCGACGTGATCTACGACTTCTTCTGGTAACCACCCTTCTCCAGCGGGGAGACAGGAAAGCCCGGAGCGCCAGCCGCTCCGGGCTTTTCGCTTGTCAGGCGCGCTCGGCCTGTCGCATGGAAATCGCATTTCCTGGGGAACCGACCCGATGCTGATGCGCCTCCTCGCTTTCGTCCTGCTTGCCTTGGCCGCGCCTGCCTTGGCCCAGACTATGCCGGCCACGCCGCAAGTCACCGTCATCCATGCCGGCCGCCTGATCGCCGATCCCACGCGTCCGGCCGCCGGCCCATCGACGATCACCGTCGTCGACGGCCGGATCCAGAGTGTCGAAAGCGGCCTCAATCCAGCGCCGGCCGGCGCGCGGCTGATCGATCTGTCCAACCGCACCGTCCTGCCCGGCCTGATCGATCTCCACGTCCATCTCTCCGGCGATCCCGGCGGCGATTATCGGCAGGAGGCGGTCGATACCGACGAATATGCGATGCTGGTCGGCGCCAAGAATGCGCGCACGACGCTCCGCGCGGGCTTCACCACCGTCCGCGATCTCGGCTCCGCCCCCCAGGTCGGTTTCGCGCTTGCCCGCGGCGTGCGCGAAGGACTGGTCCCGGGACCGCGCATCGTCGCGGCCGGGCCGGCGGTGTCGATCATCGGCGGCCATGGCGACGTCAGCGGCTTCCGGCCTGAGGTGATCGCCGCTCTCGCCGGCAACAACACCTGCACCGGGCCGGTCCAGTGCGCCGAGCGCGTCCGCCAATTCTCGCGCGCCGGCGCCCAGGTGATCAAGTTCACCGCGACCGGCGGCGTGCTGTCCCAGCAGGCGCGCGGCCTCGAGGCGCATTTCACCGACGAGGAGATGCGGGCGATCGTCTCGACCGCCCATTCGCTCGGCCTGCGCGTCGCCGCCCATGCCCATGGCGCGCGCGGCGTCGAGGGCGCCGCCCGCGCCGGCGTCGATTCGATCGAGCATGGCACCTTCGCCGACCGCGCCGCGATCCAGGCGATGCGCGCCAACAATGTCGCCTTCGTCCCGACCCTGATGGCCTATACCGGGATCCGCGAAGGCCTGGCGCAGAACCGCTTCACGCCGCCGGTCGCGGCCAAGGTTCGCGAGACCCTGGCGCTGCTCGGCCAAGCGGCGCGCGCCGCACGCGCCGCCGGCGTGCCGGTGCTGTTCGGCACCGACGCCGCCGTGTTCGAACATGGCCGCAACGCACAGGAATTTGCGATGCTGGTCGAATTGGTCGGCATGACGCCGGCCGAGGCGATCGCGGCGGCGACGACGGGCGCCGCCCGGCTGCTCGACCTGGAGAATGAGATTGGCCGGATCGCGCCAGGCTATTCGGCCGATCTGATCGCGGTCGAAGGCGATCCGCTGACCGACGTGCGCCGGCTCGAGCATGTCGGCTTCGTGATGGCGCGCGGTCAGGTCGTCCAATAGGCGGTTCGAATGGGACAGATCGACTATAAGGCGGCGATCGGACCCTGGGTCCGCGCGCGTCTCACCGCCAACCCCAAGGCGATGGCGATCCCTTCAAAGGGCCTCGACATCTTCATCGTGCGCGACTTCCTGACGCAGGAGGAATGCGAGGGGATGATGGCATTGATCGACGCCAACCGGGTGCCGTCCAAGCTGCTCGCGCCGAGCGGCGATCCCGAGTTCCGGACCAGCGAGAGCTGCAATGTCGAGCCGAACCATCCGCTCGTGAAGCAGATCGAGGACAAGCTGACCGAGCTCACAGGAATCGATCCGTCCCTGGGCGAGACCATACAGGGTCAGCGCTATTCGGTCGGCCAGCAGTTCAAGCCGCACCACGATTATTTCCACGAGACCCAGGCCTATTGGCAGCAGATGCAAGAGACGGGGGGCCAGCGCACCTGGACCGCGATGGCCTTCCTCAACACGCCCGAGGGCGGCGGCCAGACCTTCTTCGAGCATGCCGCGGTCAAGGTGACGCCGCGCGCCGGCAATCTGCTGATCTGGAACAATCTGACCGACGAGGGGAAGGGCAATATCTATTCCCTGCACCAGGGCATGCCGGTCACCGCAGGCACCAAATATGTGATCACCAAATGGCACCGGGAGCGCACCTGGATCGCGCTCACCGAGGAAGGCGATCCCGCACCGACCACTTATTACGGAAGCTGATCTCGACGCCTGACTGCCGCCGCTTGGTGAACTCAAGGCGAGTGGCTAGGGTCGGCGACGATGGACATCTATCTGCCGATCGCGGGCCTGTCGGTGAACGCGCTGGTGATCATCGGCCTCGGCGGACTGGTCGGGCTGCTGACCGGGATGGTCGGCGTCGGCGGCGGATTCCTGACCACGCCGATCCTGATCTTCTACGGTATCCCGCCGGCCGTCGCGGTCGCCTCGGCGACCACCCAGATCACCGGCACCAGCATATCCGGCGTGCTCGCCCACCGGCGGCGGCGCGGCGTCGATGTCCAGATGGGCGCGGTGATCATTGCCGGCGGCAGCGTCGGCTCGATCGTCGGGGGCTTCCTGTTCCGGGCGCTGCAGCAATGGGGCCAGATCGATACGGTGATCGCGCTGCTCTATGTCATCCTGCTCGGCAGCGTCGGCCTGCTGATGGCGCGCGAGGCGGCGACAGCGCTCAACATCCTGAAGCCGCGGCTGCGCGAGATCGAGCGGCCGGCGCGCCGCCACAATCCGCTGATCGCGATGCTGCCGATGCGCTGGCGCTTCTACCGCTCCGGCCTCTACATCTCGCCGCTGGCGCCGCTCGGGCTCGGCTTCCTGTCCGGCCTGCTCACCGTGCTGCTCGGCATCGGCGGCGGCTTCATCATGGTGCCGGCGATGATCTACTTGCTGGGCATGTCGGCGCAGGTCGTGGTCGGCACCTCGCTGCTGCAGATCCTGTTCGTCACCGCGATCACGACATTGGTCCACGCCACCACCACCCGCTCGGTCGACATCGTGCTGGCGGTGCTGCTGCTGCTTGGCTCGGTGATCGGCGCCCAATATGGCGCCTGGCTGGCGCAGCGGATGAAGCCCGAGCTGCTCCGCATGATCCTCGCCATCGTCGTGCTCGGGGTCGCCTTCCGGATGGCGCTCCAGCTCGGTTGGCGGCCAGAGGAAATCTATACGGTGCAATTGCTGTGAAGCGATTGAAAGCAGCCGCGCTCGCGCTCTTCGCACCAGCCTTGCTTGGCCAGGCGCAGCCGCGGCTGGTGCCGGACATCTCCCACCGCCAGGTCGAGATCCGCTACAGCTTCACCGGCGCCGAGCTCCTCCTGTTCGGCGCGATCGTCTATCCCGGCGGACGCGGCCCGGAGCCCGGCACCGACGTCGCGGTCGTGCTCAAGGGGCCGCTCGAGCCGATCGTGGTGCGCGAAAAGCAGAAGGTCGCCGGCATCTGGATGAATGTCGAGCGGGTCCGCTTCCGCTCGGCGCCGAGCTTCTACGCGGTCGCCTCGTCGCGGCCGCTGGGAGAGCTGGTCGACGAACGCACCGCCGCGATCTACGAGCTCGGGCTCGGCAACCTTCAGCTCTCGCCGGGCGGGGGCGCCTCGGCCGACGTGATGCGCCGGTTCGAGCGCGGCCTGATCGATCTTCGCCGGCGCAACCAGCTCTATGCGGAATATCCGCGCGGCGTGGAGATCAGCGAAGGGGTGCTCTATCGCGCCCGGATCAACATACCGGCGCGGGTGCCGGTCGGCACCTATACGGCCGAGACCTTCCTCATCCGCGAAGGCCGGGTGATCGCCGGCGCGGCGCGCGAAATCCAGATCGAGAAACTGGGCTTCGAACGCTTCGTCGCCGAGGCGGCCGAGCGGCACAGCTTCAATTACGGCATCACCGCGGTGGCGGTCTCGCTGCTGCTCGGCTGGGCTGCGAGCGCGGCGTTCCGGCGCCGCTATGGCTAGGATCTTCGGATCACGGACTATTAGCGATATCTTCGTCGGCCGCTCCACCCCTGAAAAGTCCCTAATCGCGCGACAAGCACTTGTTTACCCGCCTCGTTTACACGCGGTCGTCCAATGCCAAGCGAAGGCGACCCTGCTCGATGACCGACATGAATGTGCACAGCTTCCCCCAGGAGAATGGCGAAACCGACTTCTCCGCGCGACCGACCGGCAAGGGTCGGCTGAGCCCGTTGCACGAAATGATCGGCCAGGTGGTCGAGATTGCCGGCAGCGGCGCGCGCGTCGAGATCGTCGGCCGCCGGCTGAGCGAGCTGTCTTCGGATCCAGACCCCAGCGTCGCGATGTCCGGACAGGTCGGAAGCCAGATCAAGATCGATTCCGGCCGCCGCTGGCTGCTCGCCAATGTCCGCTCGCTGCGCATCACGGATCCCGAGGCCGGCATCGTCCTGGCCGAGATCGACTTCCTCGGCGAGGGCGATGAGGAAGCGTCGAGCGGCAAGCTGATCAACTTCAAGCGCGGCATAACCACCTATCCGATCCCGGGCAGCCGCGCCTATCCGGTCACCGGCGACGATCTGAAGCAGATGTTCGCCGCCGACGAACGGCCCAATATCGAGATCGGCACCGTCTATCCGACCAAGGACGTGCGCGGCGCGCTCTATATCGACGCCTTCCTCGGCAAGCATTTCGCGCTGCTGGGATCGACCGGTACCGGTAAGTCGACCGCCGCCGCCCTGATCATGCACCGGATCTGCGACCAGTCGCCCGAAGGCCATATCGTGATGGTCGATCCGCACGGCGAATATTCGGCCGCGTTCAAGAATCACGGCGAGCTGTTCAACGTCGACAATCTCGCCATGCCCTACTGGCTGATGAACTTCGAGGAGCATTGCGAAGTATTCGTCACGTCGAGCGGCGCCGACCGCCAGACCGACATGGACATCCTCGCTAAGTGCCTGCTGCAGGCGCGCTCGAGGAATCGCTGCGCCGAGGGGCTCAACAAGCTCACCGTCGATTCGCCGATCCCCTATGCACTGTCCGACCTCACCGCCGCGATCAGCCACGAAATGGGGCTGCTCAACAAGGCGACCGACACCGCGCCCTTCATGCGTCTCAAGACCAAGATCGACGAGCTGAAAGCCGATCCGCGCTACCAGTTCATGTTCTCGGGCATGCTCGTCGCGGACTCGATGGGCTCGTTCATCTCCAAAATCTTCCGCCTGCCCGCCAAGGGCAAGCCGATCTCGATCATCGACGTCTCGGGCGTTCCGTCGGACATCGTCTCGGTCGTGGTCGCGGTGCTGTCGCGGCTCGTCTTCGACTATGCGATCTGGTCGCGCAGCGAGGTGCAGCGGCCGATCCTCCTCGTCTGCGAGGAGGCGCACCGCTACGTGCCGTCCGACAAGACCTCGACTGGCCAGGCGGTGCGCAAGATCCTCGAGCGGATCGCCAAGGAGGGCCGTAAGTACGGCGTCTCGCTGGGCCTGATCACGCAACGTCCGTCCGACCTTGCCGAGGGCGTGCTCTCGCAATGCGGCACGATCGTCGCGATGCGCCTCAACAACGATCGCGACCAGGCCTTCGTCAAGAATGCGATGCCGGAAGGCTCGCGCGGCTTCCTCGACGTCATCCCGGCCTTGCGCAACCGCGAATGCATCGTCTGCGGCGAGGGCGTGTCGATCCCGATCCGCGTCGCCTTCGACGATCTCGAGCGCGACCGCCGCCCGGCCTCGTCCGACCCGGCGTTCTCCGATCTGTGGAAGCATACCGGCGAGGAGGATGCGATGGTCGCCCGCGTCGTCAAGCGCTGGCGCGCCCAGGGGCGGTAATGAGGCCGCGCCCCGGCGGAGGCCGGGGCCCAGCCAAGTATCAGACCCGGGTCCCGGCATTTGCCGTGGGCGTCCAACGTTCGCAGTCCTGATCCCTGCTGCCGAAGGCAGGAAACAATGATGGCTTTGGCGCCGACAGGCGGTCGCCGGTCAGGTGCAAAATCAGGTGAAAGATTTAGCGCGCTGCGCGCGTGGAGCCGGATTGCGGCCTTGCTTCGGCCTGTTCGGTGCGCACGGCGCCGAGCGGGGTCGCGAGCAGGCTGCGCAGGCGGCCGCGGAAGGCGGCCAGCGCCTCGCGCGACAGCTGCGCGCGCTCGGTGAAGCGGACCGAACGCGGATTGATGGTCTGGCCGTTGCGGTACATCTCGTAGTGGAGATGGGGGCCGGTCGACAGGCCGGTCGAGCCGACATCGCCGATCCGCTGGCCCTGGCGAACCCGGGTGCCCGGCGCCACCGAGATCCTGCTCATATGCGAGTAGGAGGTGGAAAGACCGTTGGCATGGGTGATGCGCACCTGCCGGCCATAGCCGCCGGCCCAGCCGGCGCGGCTGACGACGCCGTCCATCGCCGCCAGGATTGGCGTGCCGTAGGAGGCGCGGAAATCGAGGCCGCGATGCATGCGCTGATAGCCGAGGATCGGGTGCATCCTGAGGCCATAATTGGAGGTGATCCGGCCGGGCACCGGCTGCTGCACGCCGCCCCGCTCGCGGCCGACGCCCGAGGCCTCGAACCATTGGGTGCGGCCGTCGGCTTCCCACTGCATCAGCTGGAGATCGCGGCCGGCGGCGCGCTGCAGGCCGGCGAACAGCAATTGGCCGGTCTCGGTCTCGCCGGTCGCGGCGCGGCGATGCTCGATGATGATGTCGAACCGGTCGCCCGAATTGAGGCCGGACGGCACCTGGATCTGGCTGGTCAGCGCGCGAATATAGGATTCGACGATCCGCGACGGCACGCCGGCGGCGCGCGCCGAGCGATAGAGGCTGTCGCCGACCCGGCCCTGGATGCGCAGCGGCGTCTCGTCGACCGAGATCGGGATCTGGGTGAGCGCCAGCTGGCCGTTGACCCGGTTGACCTCGATGCGCAGATCGAAGCGGGCGCGGAAGCTCAGCGCGTCGAGCGGACGGGCGACCATCCGGTTCGGACGGCGGCCGAGGGTCAGGTCCATCGTCGTGCCGGGGCGGATATCGGTGATCGGAACGACGCCGCCGATCATCGACGCGATCTGGTCGGCCTCGGCGCTGCCGACGCCGGCACGCTCGAGCACCCGGGCGAAGCCGTCGCCGCGGCCTAGCGAGGCGCGCAGTTCGACGATTGGCCGCTCCGGCGTCGCCGCGAGCGGCTCGACCGCGTCGGTCGGCGCCATTCGCCGGCCGGTGTCGGCGCCGAGCGCGAGCGGCTCGATGGTGAGCGCGCGCGATTCCTCGAACTGGGCGTCGGGCAGCGGCGCCGGCGCGATGCCGGCGATCGGCTCGATCCCGGGCGCCAGCGACCAGGCGGCATAGCAGAGCGCGGTACAGGTCAGCAGGCCGCGGAACCATTGGCCCGAGCCGATCCGCTGGCCGAGATCGACGGTGAGATCGACATCCCAGATCGGCGACTGGCGGACCGCGGCGCGGGTGCCGAAGGTCGGGCGGGCAGCGGTTCCGAACGCAGACCGGTCCAGCGCGAGCGCGGCTGTGCCGCCGGCGGACCCGCCACTGATCTCGGAATAATGATACAAGGCTGACGCCCCCGCGCGTTCGTTAAAAACCCCCCGCCGCGCACCCCGCTCGGCAGGCCTTATGACTGTGAAGAATAGGGGTTAATGTCAAATTACGGATTCTACCACTCGTCCCTCCATGCGACGAAGCGACGGTGGCGGAGGACGAGACGAGTGCGCTTCCCAAGCACCGGAAAAGGTTGCGCTTTGGGGATTGCGCGACGATCTATTGGGATGTGAGAGGTGAAATCGCCCGCGCGCCGGTCAAGGCCATCCTCGGCCCGACCAACACCGGCAAGACCCATCTGGCAGTGGAACGGATGTGCGGCCACTCGTCCGGGGCGATCGGCTTCCCGCTGCGGCTGCTGGCGCGCGAGGTTTATGACCGGGTGGTCGCGCTCAAGGGCGCCAATCAGGTCGCGCTGCTGACCGGCGAGGAGAAGATCCTGCCGCCCCAGGCGCGCTGGTTCCTCTGCACCGCCGAAAGCATGCCGACGACACGCGACTTCGCCTTCGTCGCCCTGGACGAGGCGCAGCTTGGCGCCGACAGCGAGCGCGGCCATGTCTTCACGGACCGGCTGCTTCACGCGCGCGGCCGCGAGGAGACGATGATCCTCGGCTCCGAGAGCCTGGCGCCGATGGTGCGCGCGCTGCTGCCCAGGTCCGAGATCATCGGCCGGCCGCGTTTCTCGACCCTGTCCTATGCCGGGCCGGCCAAGCTGTCGCGGCTGCCGCCGCGCTCGGCGATCGTCGCCTTCTCGGCCGAGCAGGTCTATGCGGTCGCCGAGATGTTGCGCCGGATGCGCGGCGGCGCCGCGGTGGTGATGGGGGCGCTCAGCCCTCGCACCCGCAACGCCCAGGTGGCGATGTATCAGGCCGGCGAGGTCGACTATCTCGTCGCCACCGACGCGATCGGCATGGGCCTCAACATGGACGTCACCCATGTCGCCTTTGCCGGCCTCTCCAAGTTCGACGGCAACCGGCGGCGCCGGCTGACGCCCGCCGAGATGGCGCAGATCGCCGGCCGCGCCGGCCGCCACCAGCGCGACGGCACGTTCGGTTCGCTGACCCTCGAGGGCGAGGCGATGGCCGAGTTCCGGCCCGAGGAGATCGAGGCGATCGAGGAGCACCGCTTCGCGCCGCTCGATTTCCTGTTCTGGCGCGAGAGCGAGCTCGACTTCCGCGGCATCGAGCCGCTGATCCGCTCGCTCGAACGGCGTCCGGTCCTGCCCACCTTGCGCGCCGCGCCCGAGGCGATCGATCTCGCCGTGCTGAAATTGCTGTCGGCCGACCCACTGGTGATCGAGCGCGCCCGCGACGACGTCACGACGCGGCGGCTGTGGGCTGCATGCGGCCTCCCCGATTTCCGCAAGACCGGGCCGGAGCATCATGCCCGGCTGGTGGCGCGGATCTTCGGCCATTTGAGCGAGGGCGGCGGCCATATCCCGCAAGACTGGTACGCATCCGAGATCGCGCGGCTCGACAATGTCCAGGGCGACATCGACACGCTCGCCGACCGGCTCGCGGGCGTCCGCACCTGGGCCTATGTGGCGCACCGCTCCGACTGGCTCGCCGAGCCGGCGGCGATGGCCGACCGGGCGATGGCGGTCGAGGACAAATTGTCGGACGCGCTGCACGAGCGCCTCACCCAACGCTTCGTCGATCGCCGCACCTCGGTGCTGATGCGCGACCTCGGCCGCAAGGGCGCCGGCGAGTTTCCGGTGCTGATCGACGCCGAAGGCGAGGTCACGGTCGGATCCTATGCGATCGGCCGGCTGAACGGGTTCAACTTCGAGGTCGACCCGGCCGCGCGCCACGCCGACCGCAAGATGCTGCTGGCGACGGCCGAACGGCGGCTGGCGGGCGAATATGAGAAGCGCGCCGGCGCGCGGGTTGCCGACGACGACGCTCATTTCACGTTGCACAGCGAGGCCGGACAGCCGGTCGCGATCCGCTGGCGCGGTCACGAGGTCGCCCGCCTCGAGCCGGGCAAGAATCTGCTGTCGCCGCGAATCCGGCTCGACCGGCGGATCGATTCCGTCTCGCAGCGCGGCCGCGACGCGGTGATCGAACGGCTGCAGAACTGGATCCGCGACCGGGTCGAGCGCGCGCTCGGCCAATTGCGCGCGGCCGGCCGTACCGCGCAGGACAAGACCGCCCCGGCCGCGGTTCGATCGCTGCTGGCGATGTTGGTCGACGAAGGCGGCGTGGTCGCTCGCGACCAGGTCGCGGCGCCGCTGGCCGCGCTCGACCGCGAGCAGAGGCGCGCGGTGACCGCGCTCGGCGTGCGGATCGGCGCGCTCGACCTGTTCATGCCGAGCGTGCTCAAGCCCGAGGCGATGCGCTGGCGCAGCGCGTTGCGCGCCGCGGCGAGCGGCAAGCCGATGCCCGAGCTGCCGCCAATGTCGAGCACGGTGATCGCTGCCGAAGGGACGCGGCGCGCCGAGCTGGCGCGGCTCGGCTTCCGCGCCGCCGGACCGCAGTCGATCCGGGTCGACATGGCCGAGCGGATCGCCCGGCGCGCGCACGAGGTGAAGGCGGGCGGCGAAGGGCCGCTGATCGACCCGGCTTTGGTCACCTCGCTCGGCCTGCAGCCGCAGACGGTGGCGAAATTGATGCGCGAT
>JAYRLF010000416.1:0-3440 GCA_041905385.1 Allosphingosinicella sp. | reverse complement strand
GCCATAGATGCTGAACCGCTCGAACGGCGTCTGCAGGAGATTGAAGGGGTTGAAATTAAAGCCGGCATAAGGCGCGATCAGATCGGTGCTCTGGGGGTTGAGCTGGCCGGCCGGCTGCGCGCCGAAGAAGCCGATCGTCGTCGGCACCGCAGTGCCCGATCCGCCGGCGGACGCGCCCGTGGCCGAATTGACCTGGTTGAGCGAGAAGGGACGGGCGCCCTGATAGACCGGATCGGCCTCGCCATAGCCAACCGACAGCGCGACATTGCCGCGGCCGTCGTCGAAATTGGCGCCGATCGTGAGGTCGGCGCGGAACGTGTTGCCGTCGCCGCGGTCGGTAATCTGCTCGGAGACGTTGAGGTCGATTCCGGCGAAGTCGCGGCGGGTGATGAAGTTGACCACGCCCGAAACGGCGTCGGCGCCATAGGTGGTCGAGGCGCCGCCGGTCAGCACGTCGACGCGTTGGATCAGCGCCACCGGAATGATGTTGAGATTGACGCGGCCGACCTGGTCGGACGGGACCAGCCGGTTGCCGTCGAGCAGGACGATGTTGCGGTTGGAGCCGAGGCCGCGCAGGTCGACATAGGAGGCGCCGCCTTGGCCGTTGTTCACGGCCGAGCCGATATTCGGCACCGCGCCCGGCAGCTCGCGCAGCAGTTCCTCGGCGACGTTCGCCTGCTGCAGCTCGATCTCCTCCTCGCCGATCACGTTGACCGGGGACGAAGCGACCAGATTCGGATTGCGCACCAGGGTGCCGGTGACGACGATCGCCTGATCCTCGCCGACCTCTTCTGCCGTCGTCGCGGCCGCGGGCTCCTCCTGCGCGAGGGCAGGCGTCGCGGCCAATGCGGCCGAGGCGGCAATCGTCGAGGTAAGGAGGCGGGCGCGGACGCCGGTGCTGCGCTGAGTCATGATCTGGTCCCCTAGTTGGTACGAGTAGGACCATTGTTAGGACCGCGTCGACTGGTCCGGCAAGCCGCGCTTGTGGTTCGGATCGTACTTTCTCGGTCGTCTGTTGCAATTCCGCCACAGCCGCGATCCCGGCTCAACGCTAGCCTGCGCCACGGCCTTGCCTTGAGAGCGAGGAATTCGCCTGAGCGGGAACGGAACAGCATGCCGGCAAGTATCTTGCGCGATCGAGCGGCCCCGACCTATAGTAGTCCGAATCGGACTATATGGAGGCGCTTGTGGCCGCTCGCTTTCAGAACCGCCATCGGATGATCGAGGAGGTCGCCGGCCTTCTGGTGGACCGTCCTTTCGAGCAGCTCAGCTTCAACGGCATCGCCGAGGCGTGCGGTATCTCGCTCTGGGCGCTGCGCTACAATTTCGACAATGTCGACCGGCTGTTCCGGGCGGTCGCCCATCATCTGATCGAGAAGGTGCTCGATCAGGCGCAATGCCGGGCGCCGGTCTCCGCCGTGGTCGTCGATTCGATTGCCGATTATGCGCGCTTCGTCGCGGAGCTGGTGCAGCGGCCGGATTATCGCGACCTGCTCTATCTGGTGCTCCGCAACGGCCGCCATCACGAGTGGCTGCGCAGTGCCTATCAGCAGCGCGTCGTCGGGCGGATCTGCGCCGATCTCGCCGAGCGGATCCGTCAGTCGGGCGAGCGGCATGGCCTGAACATCGTGCTGCGCGACCATGCGGCGCAGCGTTTCCATCGGCGGATCGAGACCGAGCTGGTCCTGTCGACCTTCCTGCCGTCGCCGGCCGAGCGCGAGCCCGTCGACCTCGACAAATTGCTCAGGGAGATCGTCCGCGAGACGTTCGAGGCGACCTACGTCTTCGACTGGGGCGCGGCGACCGCGGCCTGACGCCGCAGCTTCCGCGCCGCCCGGTCACTATTTATAGGCGATCGCGGCGCTGGCCGGGCCGGCCAGCGGCACGATCTCGCAGCGCTTAAAACCCGCTTCCAGGCACCAGGAAGTGAAGTCGGCGCCGGTGAAGTCGAACGCATCGCCGAACTCGATCAGCATATTGAGCGACATCAGCAGGCCGAAGGCGTTCTCGCGCCGCGCGTCGTCGATGATGTTCTCGATCGCGACGAAGGCGCCGCCCTCCGGCAGGGCGCGATAGGCCTTGGCGATCAGCATCTTCTTCTTCTCGAGATTCCAGTCGTGCAGGATCATGCCCATCGTGATCAGATCGGCCTGCGGGAATTCGCCGCTGAAGAAGTCGATCGACTCGGCCGCGACCCGGTCCTGCAGCCCCGCTTCGGCGATCCGGCGCTCGGCGATCGGCGTCACGACCGGAAGATCGCAGCTCAGCGCCTGGATGTGCGGATGGGCCGCAGCGACGATGCAGGAGAGCTGCGCGGTGGCGCCGCCGATATCGGCCAGGCTGCGATATGACGAGAAATCGAACTTCCGGGCGAAGGCCTGGAAATTGGCCATCGACACGCCGGTCATAGCGTCCATGAACTGCTCGAGCCGGGCCGGGTCCGCATAAAGCTCGTCGAACATTGGCTTGCCGCTGTGCCGCACCTCATTCTGCGGCTGGCCGGACGTGAGCGCCGGCGTGAGATCGCCCCAGAAGCGGTAGAGCCGCGCATTGGCCATTTCGAGGATGCCGCCGACATAGGTCGGCTTGGCGCGGTCGAGATAGAGGTCGGTTGCACGGGTGTTGCGATACACGCCCTCGGCGCCGTCGCCGTCGCGCTCGAGCATGCCGATCGCGACCAGCGTGTCGAGGAAATCATAGGTCGCGCGCGGATGCAGGCCGAGGTCCTGCTCGAGCGCGGCACCGGTCTTGCCGCCGTCGGCGAGCGCGGTGAAGACGCCGAGCTCGACGGCGCTGAGCAGCGCCTTGGAGGCGAAGAAGCCCATGCCGACCTGCAGGATCTGGTCGGGTGCGGGGGGAAGGATGCCGTGCATGATCGTCTCCTCGCCGGCACGTGCGCGCCGGTCGTAGCTGGTCGGTCCCTGTTTGGACGGGAGCGGCGCTCCCGGGCAGGCTGGCCGCGAGGGGCGCCGCCCGCCCGGGTCATGGCGGCTGCGATCAAGCGCGCAATTGCTGCGACCGAAGCGCAGGCCTCGGCTCAGGGTTTGATTGGAAATGCGCCTTTCGGCGCCTCGAAATGCGCGCTTCCGCGCATTCCCGAACAGACTCTCAGTAGCTGTTGGCCGGCTCTTCAGGGGCAGGGGCCGGCGGCGGCGCCGTGTCGATCTTGACGTCGGGCAGCTCGACCTTGGGCACTGCGACATTGACGTCGACGTCGACCTTGTCGGCGGCGCGGTCGAGAAAGCCGCCGAAATAGAGGAAGGCGATCAGGGCAAGCACGACCAAGGCGACGACGGCAGCGACAGCGCCGCCGCCACCGCCGCGCTCGCCGGTCTGGATGACGGTCGTCTCGCGTTCCACCGGGCGGGGGTCTTCCATATATCCAGTCTCCGAAAATTTCGTTTCGCGGCCAACGCGATCGCGGTGGCCGGAGTTCCAGG
>JAYRLF010000415.1:0-3467 GCA_041905385.1 Allosphingosinicella sp. | reverse complement strand
GCGCTTCCTTGCGCGCAGCTTCGGCCGCCTCGGCCGCCTCGCGCCAGCGCGCGAAGATCAGCCGCCCTTCGGTCACCTTGATGTCGTCGGAAAGCTTGCGATAGCGCTCGGCCGCGCGCGCCTGGCGCTTCAGCGCGCCCGCGCGGACCTCCATGTCGGCCAGCACCTCGTCGAGCCGGGTCAGATTGGCCTCGGCCGCCCGCAATTTCTGCTCGGCATCCTTGCGGCGGACGTGGAGGCCGGCGATTCCCGCCGCTTCCTCGAGCATCAGCCGACGCTCGGTCGGCTTGGCCGCGATCACCGCGCTGATCTTGCCCTGGCTGACCAGGGCGGGCGAGTGGGCGCCGGTCGCCGCGTCCGCGAACAGCAAGGCGACGTCCTTGGCGCGGACGTCGCGGCCGTTGACGCGATAGGCGGAGCCGGCGCCGCGCTCGATCCGGCGGGTGATCTCGACCTCGCCGACCGGCGCGACCGAAATGTCGCCGCCAATGTCCGCGGCCTTGCGCTCGACCAGCAGGCTGACCTCGGCGAAGTCGCGCGCCGGCCGCAAGGCGGTGCCGGCGAAGATGACGTCGTCCATGCCGGCGCCGCGCATCGACTTGGGCGAGCTCTCGCCCATCACCCAGCGGATCGCCTCGAGCACGTTCGATTTGCCGCAGCCGTTCGGCCCGACCACCCCGGTCAGGCCCGGCTCGATCACCAGCTCCGACGGCTCGACGAAGCTCTTGAAACCCGAAAGCTTGAGACGCTTTACCTGCACCTGTTCTTCTCGGCCCCCCGCCTAAACCTCATCGCCCGCGCAGCAACGGCTCCAGCGACGCCCATGTATTGGCCTCGACGATGCGGCCGTTGATCGCGAAGGTCGGCGTCCCCTGCACGCCGGCCGCGCTGCCAGCGCGCACCATGTTGACCAGCCGGTCCATCCCCGCCTGGCTGGTCAGGCAGGCCTGCGCCTGCGCGGCGGTCACGCCGTGGCGCGCCGCGATCCCGTCGAGGCCGACCAGGGTCGAAACGCGTCGGATCTGCTGGAGCTGCGGCAGGCTCTGCAATTCCTGTCGCTGCGCCGCGCTCAGCGATTGCAGGCGCCCCATCCACTGCGCCTGGCTGCCGAGGATGGCATGGTTGAGCGCGAAATAATTCTGCGGAGTCGCGCAGCGGCTGAGCATCGACGCCGTGAGGTCGAGCTCGTTCAGCACGAAGTTGCGATATTCCAGGCTGACCCGTCCGCTCCGGACATAATTCTGGATGAGCGGCGTCGAGCCTTCGTTCGAAAAGGCGGCGCAATGCGGGCAGGTCAGCGAAAAATATTCGACCAGCTTCACCGGCGCGGCCGGATTGCCCATCCGGTAGCCGCCCTCGGCGGTGACGGTCACATTCTGGCTCCAGTCGCGCTGGACCGCCGGCCGGCGCTGCTGTGCCGGCAGGTCGGCGGCCGGCGCGATCAGCGCCGCCGCCGCCACGGCGATCAGCAGCCGCTGCATCGCCTAATTCCCCAGCGCCGCGCGCAGGCGCGGCTCGAGGTTGGACCAGCGGTCGGCCTCCTGGCGCTCGCCGTTGATGAAGAAGGTCGGCGTGCCGCTCACCTGCTGCTCGGTGGTGGCGCGCGAGGTCTGGTCGGACAGCTGCTGCGCGCCCTGCGGATTGGCGAGGCACTGGTTGAAGCGCGATTCCGGCATGCCGCGGCGCGCGAAGAAGACGTCGAGGTCCATCGCCCGCGCCAGAGGCGGGATCAGTTGATCGGGCGCCAGGCCCTGGAGCCGCTGATTCTCGCTTTCGTCGACCGCGCCGAGGATCTCGGTCTGTTGGGCGTAGAGCTGCTCGATCGTCTGGAAGAAGGCGGCCGGCGGCTGGCAGCGCGCGACGATCGAGATCGCCATGTCGGGCGCGTTGAGCACGAAGTTGCGGAACTCCCAGCTGACCCGTCCCGAACGGACATAGGTGTCGCGCAGCGGCGTCGTCGCCTCGGCCGAGAAGGCCGCGCAATGCGGGCAGGTCAGCGACGCATATTCGACCAGCTTCACCGGAGCGTCGGGATTGCCGAGCAGATAGCCGCCCTCGGGCGTCTGGGTCACGGTCTGCGTCCAGTCGCCGCCGTTCGGCGCCGGGATCTGCTCGAGCTGCGGCGGCGCGCTCACATTCGCCGTCGCGCTCAGATTGCTTTCCTCGCTGCCGCCGCAGCCGCCGAGGAGCAGGGCGAGAGCGAGTGCCGCCGTGCTGATCTGTACCTTCATCGTCTTTTGCCTCCACCAATCTTGCCGACGACCGGGATCGTCGTCACGACCGGCATGCTTTCGCCGTCCGCAAGGCCGCGCGCAAGCGATTCCAGGCAGGCGCGCAGTTCCGGATCGGTGACTTCGCGCAGGGAATCGCCGAGCTCGGCCGGTATCGGCCGCAAAGAAGGCGGCGCGGTGCGCGGCTTGTTCTTCTCCGTCTGGACGATGCCCTGCCGGAAGCTGATCCGCTCGACCGCGGGGTAGCCGAAGAAGCGATTGACCCGCTCGATGATGGTCGGTGCGACATGCTGCATCACCGCCGCATGGGCGCCCTCGACGACGAGCGTCAGCGTGCCGCCGCTCTTGCGGCCGGTCGGGAAACGGATCGAGTCCGGCGCCGAGACGGTCGCGTAGCGCGGGCCGACGATCTCGCGCCAGCGGCTGACGATCGAGGATTGGACGAAGCCGAAGCGGCGGAAGGCGGCGCCGCCGACCTCCGGCAGCAGGTCGGAGACGGCGCGCATCCGCCGCGCGCGCACGCTCTCCTCTTTCTGCTTCTTCCCCGTTCGTGCCATCGGCGAATCATGGCATAGGCCGAGCATGTGCGTCGATCCTTCCGCGGCCCTTTTGTGTTGGTATGCTGTGGATAAGCGGCGATTGCCGTGGAGGAGCGAGGGGACGGAAATCCCCGATCCCTATCGTGTCTGGCTGTCCGAGGTGATGCTGCAGCAGACCACGGTCGCCGCGGTGAAGCCCTATTTCGAGGCCTTCACCCGGCGCTGGCCGACGATCGAGGCGCTCGCCGCCGCCGAAGACGACGAGGTGATGCGGGCCTGGGCCGGGCTCGGCTATTATGCCCGTGCCCGCAACCTGCTCGCCTGCGCCCGCGCCATCGCTTCCGATCATCAGGGCCGCTTTCCGGACGAGGAGGCCGCGCTGCGCAAGCTTCCCGGGATCGGCGTCTATACCGCGGCGGCGATCGCGGCGATCGCCTTCGGCAAGAGGGCGGTCGCGGTCGACGGCAATGTCGAGCGGGTCGTCTCGCGCCTGTTCGCGGTCGAGACGCCGCTGCCGGCCGCCCGCGCCGAGATCCGCGCCCACGCCGACCGTCTCGTGCCGGAGCAAGGCGCCGGCGATTTCGCCCAGGCGATGATGGACCTCGGCTCTTCGATCTGCACGCCGCGTAATCCGGATTGCGGCCGCTGCCCGCGCGCCGGTGCTTGCGCGGCCCGGGGGCGGGGGGGTGCCCCCGGC
>JAYRLF010000414.1:0-3479 GCA_041905385.1 Allosphingosinicella sp. | reverse complement strand
AATGATTATGTCGGCCAGGTCCTGACCAGCCAGACGATTCCCGAGGGAAGCTCGACCTATACTTTCTCCATCACCGTCAACAGCGATACCGTTGCCGAGCTCAACGAGACCTTCTTCGTCAACGTGACCAACATCGTCGGCGCGAACGCCGGCGACGTCCAGGGCCTCGGCACGATCCAGACCGACGACAATCCGGGGTCGGTGTCGATCACCGACGTGATCGTGTCGGAAGCAGCCGACAGTGTCACCCTTGTGCTGACCCGCAGTGGCGGCACCAGCGCCTTCACCGTCGACTACGCGACGGCCGCCGATAGCGCCGGCGACGGCAGCGACTTCGTCGGCGAGGCGGGGCAGGTCAGCTTCGCAAATGGCGCGACCACCGCCACCGTCACCATCGACCTCATCGGCGACACGCTGTCGGAGGGCAATGAAGGCTTCCTCATCAACCTCACGGGCACGAGCGGCGGCGCCTCGATCGCCGACAGCAGCGCCGCCGTCACCGTCGTCGACGACGAGCCGATCACGCTCGCTGCCTTCAACGTCGCCTACACGCAAAATTTCGATACGCTCGCCAATTTCGGATCATCGACGACCAACGTCATGCCAATCGCCGGATGGTTCATCAGCGAGACTGGTGGCGGGGCCCGCGACAACGAGCTCTATGCCGTCGACAATGGCGCCAGCACGAGCGGCGACGTCTACAGCTACGGCGCCACCGCGAGCAGCGACCGGGCGCTCGGCGCCCTCGCCAGCGGCAGCACCGTCGGCACGTTCGGCGCCGCCTTTCTGAACGACACTGGGTTCACCCTCAGCTCGCTGCAGGTCAGCTTCTTCGCCGAGCAATGGCGGATCGGCGACGTCGGCGGCGCCAACGACCAGCTCGATTTCGAGATCAGCCTGGACGCGACCTCGCTGACCACCGGCAATTGGACGTCGGTGAACCAGCTCGACATCGTCACGCTGAACAGCACGACGCTCGGCGCGAGCGACGGCAACGTGATCCGCGCCAATCTGGCCTATGAGATCGGTGGCCTGTCGATTTCCGACGGAGCCACCTTCTGGATCCGGTGGCGCGACACGAACATCACCGGCAATGACGACGGCCTCGCGCTCGATGATTTCTCAATCACGCCGAAGATCAATCCGGGCATCAGCATCGGCGACGTCACCGCCGTCGAAGGCAATGCCGGCACGGTCACCTACACCTTCACCGTCGCCATCGATCAGCCGGCGGGGCCCGGCGGCGTCACCTTCGACATCGCCACCGCCGACGGCTCCGCGACCGCGGCGAGCGGCGACTATGTCGCCAAGGCGCTGACCGGCCAGGTCATCCCGGAAGGCCAGCAATTCTACACGTTCGAAGTCACCGTGAACGGCGACACGTTCGGCGAATATCATGAGCAGTTCCTGGTCAACATCACCAATGTCGTCGGCACCACGATCGGCGACGGCCAGGCGCTCGGCACGATCCGCAACGACGATGCGGTGCCGATCCACATCGTCCAGGGCCCGGGCCACACGTCGCCCTTCGTCGGCGAGACCGTCACCACCCAGGGCATCGTCACCGCCCGCGACAATAACGGCTTCTGGATCCAGACGCCTGACGCGGACGTCGATGCCGATCTGCGCACGTCCGAGGCGATCTTCGTCTTCACCGGCACGGCGCCGCCGGTCGAGGCGGCGATCGGCAACCTGCTGTCGGTCACTGCGCTCGTCACCGAGTTCGTCGGCGGCGCCGGCGCCCTTGCCGTCACCGAGCTCACCAATGCGGTGCTGACCGTCGTCTCGACCGGCAATGCCCTGCCCGCCGCCACCCTGATCGGCGCCGGCGGCCGGGTCGTGCCGAACGCGGTCTATGACGACGACAATTTCAGCAGCTTCGACATCGCCACCGACGCGCTCGATTTCTACGAATCGCTTGAGGGGATGCGGGTCACGATCGAGACGCCGCGCGCCGTCTCCGACACGACCAGCTTCGGCGAGACCTATGTCGTCGCCTCGAACGGCGCCGGCGCCACCGGCATCAATCCGCGCGGCGGCATCACGATCAGCCCGGGCGACATGAATCCGGAGCGGATCCAGATCGACGCCGATCCCGATCTCTTCGGCGGCTATGCGCCCAATCACACGATCGGCGACACGCTCGGCAATGTCACCGGCATCCTCAACTATGCATTCTCCTCCTACGAGGTGCTGGTCACGCAGGCGGTCACGGTCACCAACGACGTCAGCCTCGGCTTTGAGGAGACAGCGCTCGCCGGCGGCGCCGGCACGCTCACCATCGGCAGCTACAATGTCGAGAATCTCGATCCGGGCGACAGCGCCGCCAAGCTCCAGCAGCACGCGCTCGACATCGTCGACGGCATGGGCAGCCCCGACATCATCGGCCTCCAGGAGATCCAGGACGGCAATGGCGTCAACGGCAGCCCGCCTTTGTCGGGCGCGGAAAGCGCCCAGGCGCTGATCAATGCGATCGTCGCCGCCGGCGGCCCGACCTATGTCTATGTCGAGGTCGCGCCCGCGACCGAGAACTCGACCGGCGGCGAGCCCGGCGGCAACATCCGCAACGGCTATCTCTACAATCCGGACCGGGTCTCCTACGTCCCGAACAGCGCCGTGCTGATCACCGGCCCGGCCTACACCAATTCGACCCGCAAGCCGCTCGTCGCCGACTTCGTCTTCCTCGGCGAGACCGTCACCGTGGTCGATCTCCATCTGACCTCGCGGATCGGCTCGGATCCGCTGTTCGGCGCCGACCAGCCGCCGGAAAATGCCGGCGACGCCGCCCGGCTCGCCCAGGCCCAGGGGGTGCGCGACTATCTCGACGCGCGCTTCGGCAATGCGGTCGGCGACAATGTCGTCGTCCTCGGCGACCTCAACAGTTTCTATTTCGAGGCGCCGTCCGACGCGATCGAGGCCGGCGGCTTCTACACCAACCTCTATGAGACGCTCGCGCTCAACGAACGCTATTCGGCGATCTTCGAAGGCAATCTCCAGGGCCTCGACAACATCATCGTCTCCTCCAGCCTGATGCCGGGCGTCCTGTTCGACGCCGTCCACCGCAACTCCGAGCAGCCCGAGGCGGCCAATCGCAGCGATCACGATCCGGTCGTCGCCGCCATCCGCATCGACGCGATCCCGATTGCCCTTGCCGACGCCTACAAGGTGTCGGAGGACGGCAGTCTGGCCGGCGGCTCGGTGCTCGCCAATGACAGCGACGCCGACGATTTCAGCCTGACCGCCGTCCTCGTCGACGGCCCCGACCACGCCGCCTCCTTCGTGCTCAACGCCGACGGCACCTTCGCCTACGTTCCCGCCGCCGACTTCAACGGCTTCGACAGCTTCAGCTACAAGCCCAATGACGGCCAGCTCGACGGCAACGTCGTCACCGTCCAGATCGAGGTGCTCGCGGTCAATGACGCGCCGGTCGCGATCGGCGAGAGCTACAATGGGGTCGAGGATACACCGCTCGTCATCCC
>JAYRLF010000023.1:0-21455 GCA_041905385.1 Allosphingosinicella sp. | reverse complement strand
ATCGACACCTGTTGGATCAGCCGCTCGGCCAGGGTCGCAAGGAGGGCCTGATCCTGGATGCCCGGAAGCACGCCCTTGAACTCGTCGCCGCCGAGCCGGCCAATCTGGCCCATCTCGCCCATCACACTGGTCAGCCGCTGCGCGACATGCTTGAGCAGGGCGTCGCCGACCGGATGGCCGAGCGTGTCGTTGACGTTCTTGAACCGGTCGAGATCGATCAGGAACAGGGCGCAGCCCGTTGCCGGGATGCCGTTCTTGACCTGCATCGCCTCGTCGAGCGTGCGCCGCATCAGCATGCGGTTCGGCAGGCCGGTCAGCGAATCATATTTGGCGAGCCGGTTGATCTCCTGCTCGGAGCGCCGTTGTTCGGTCAGGTCGCTGCCGATGCCGCGGAAGCCGAGGAAGCGGCCATATTCGTCGAAGCTCGGCGTGCCCGATAGCGACCACCAGATGTCAGCGGCGGTCTTGGCGCGGACGGTGACGTCGGTGAAGGGCAGCCGCGCTGATAGGTGGAATCCCAATGTGCGCTCCGAAGTCTCGGCGCCTTCGCTGTCGTCATTGCCGATCAGGTCGGTGAAGGGACGGCCAATCAGCTCGTCGGCGGGCGTTTTCAGATCCGCGGCGAGCTGATCGGACACATAGGACAGGGCGCCGCGACCCGTGGTTTCCCAGAACCAACCGCGACCGGCCTGCTCGAACTCCTCGATGAAGCGGCTCGCGCGCTGCGCGTTCCAGTCGATCTCGGTGCGCCACCGCAGCTGACGGAGGTCATCGGCCGCACGGGACAGGCTCAGCCGGACGAAGCAGAGCGCGAGAAAGCCGGCAGCGCCGCCGATGACTGGGTCCTGCCACAAGGCGATGGCCGCTCCGACCGCGGCCGCGGCGGCAATCGCCGCCAAGCTTGGGAAGGCGATGACGCACAGCGGCCCGAACAGCACGGCGGCGATGACCGCGAAATCGAACAGCTGCGGATTGGCGGCGGCCGAGCCACGCCCGATCAAGGCGACGACGCACCAAAGGCCGCCGGTCGCCAGCGCATTGGAGGCGGCGGCTCGAACCGCGATATGGGGTGGATAATGGGAAGCGGGACGTCGAACCGTTGCCGCCCAATAGATGAGATCGATCAGGAGCAGCCCGCCCAGCGGTACCGCCAGCAGCATCGCGACCGGCGACTGCGGGGTCACCGAGAGCACGATCAGGGCGGCGCAGACCAGGTGTGTGACGAACAGGAAGGCCGGAGCCGGGTTCAGCAGGCGGACGCGCTCGCGCATGGCGCTTTCCACCCGCTCGTCGTCATGACGCCGGAAGTCATGGGCGAACAGGCGGCGGAGCGAGAGCTTCTCCTCCACAGATATTCTCGCCGACGCTCTTTGCCTGAGAGAAGCCATTGAGCCCCGCATAGAGGCGGCTTCTTAAGAATCGGTTTGCCGGAGCCGGCCAGGATGATCTTTTTTTCAGCGATATGGCTCGTCGGGCGGCGGCTCCTCGCCCCGCTCGCGCGCCCGGCGGGCTTCGCGCTCGCGCCGGCGCGCCTCGCGGCCGATCCGCTCTTCCTCCTCGCGGATCTCGCGGCCGCGCCGCTGGTCGGCTTCGGCCTGGCTGGTCGTCACCGCATCGACGCCGGCACTGACCGCCTTTACCGGCAAGGTGACGACGTCCACCGCGGTGCGGACGAGGCAGCCGGACAGGGCGACGGGCAGGATCATGAGCATGGCGAGGCGCATGACCCTTGCTATAGCCGCAAGGCGTTGACGGCGCATGAAAATTCGCTCGCTGCCGGCCGATTGTTCTGTTCCTGCGGCGAGCGCCTCATTCGGAGCCTGCAGCGATCAGACTCATGCAGGTGAGCCCGGACTCGGCCTTCTGCAATTCCGACACGTCGAGCGCGACCAGGTCGAAGCCGCGCGTGGCCAGCATGTCCGCAGTCCGATCATTGCCTTGGGCGACGATCAATGTCCGGCCGACCCGAAGCACGTTGGCCGCGGCGGGCTCGCCGGAATCGACGGCGACCGGCTCGACCCCGGCGAACGGGTCCGGTCGGATCGCGCCCGCATCGTAGAGCAGGATCGGAATCCCGTCCTCGTCCTCGCCGGCAAAGGTGACCGCGGTCTTGAGATGCAAGGCGGCGTCGATCGGCACGGCTTCGACCTGATAGCCGAGCGGCCGTACGACCGCCGCCAGAGCGGCGATGCCGGCCGGATCGGTCCGGCCGGATCGGCCGACATAGAGGGTGCGGCCGATGCGCAGCACGTCGCCGCCGTCGAGCCGGCCGTCGGCGAGATGGTGGACGGTGAAATCATGCGCGAGCCCGGCGGCGGTCGACAACGTCTCGTCGGCGCGCGATTCCGCGCCCGGCCGGGTGATCACGGCATGCTCGCCGAGGATCAGTGCGGTGTCCTCGACGAACACGCCGTCGGGATGGTCGGGCAGCGGCGTCAGCCGCTCGATGGTCAGGCCGGCCGCGGCGAGGGCGGCTTCATAAACGGCATGCTGGCCGGCCGCCCGCACCGGATCGATCGGCCGGCGCTGCAAATGGGTGAGGGCGCATTCGGCAAGCCGGGGGCTGACGGCGCGGGTAAAGGCTTTTCCCAGGATCATGCGGCGGAGCTTAGCGCCCTCGACCCAAAGGAAAAGGCGGCCCGGATGTCTCCGGACCGCCTCTTCGAACGACTGGCCTGACGGCTTAGCGCTTCGAGAACTGGAAGCTGCGGCGGGCCTTGGCCTTGCCGTACTTCTTGCGCTCGACGACGCGGCTGTCGCGAGTCAGGAACCCGGCCTGCTTGACGACCGTGCGCAGCGCCGGCTCGTAGCGGGTCAGCGCCTGGCTGATGCCGTGCTTGACCGCGCCGGCCTGGCCGGAAAGGCCGCCGCCGGTGACGGTGGCGACCACGTCATACTGGTCGCGGCGCTCGGCGACGTCGAACGGCTGGTTGATGACCAGGCGCAACGTCGGACGGGCGAAATAGACGGTCTGGTCGCGGCCGTTGACCGTGATCTTGCCGGAGCCGGGCTTCAGCCAGACGCGGGCGACCGCGTCCTTGCGGCGGCCGGTGGCGTAAGCGCGGCCCTGCTTGTCGAGCTGCTGCTCGCGCAGCGGCGCACTCGGCGCCTGCGGCGCGACCGGAGCGGCGGTGGTCTCTTCCGCGGGCGCGTCGCCGGCCGGAGCCGGGGCCGCGGCCTGGGCCTCAGCGGTCTCGCCGCCGGTCAGGTCGGCGAGATCGGAAAGCGATTGACGGGTATCGGACATCAGGCACCCACCTTGTTCTTGCGGTTCATCGACGCGACGTCGAGCGTTTCGGGATTCTGGCCGCCGTGCGGATGCTCGGTGCCATTGTAGAGATGCAGCGCGCGCATCTGGTCACGGCCGAGCGGCCCGCGCGGGATCATCCGCTCGATCGCCTTCTCGAGCACGCGCTCGGGGAAGCGGCCCTCGAGCACCTTGCCCGCGGTGATTCCCTTGATGCCGCCGGCATAGCCGGTGTGCTTGTAATAGACCTTGTCGGCCAGCTTCTTGCCGGTGAACCGCACCTTGTCCGCGTTGATGATGACGACATGGTCGCCGCAATCGACATGCGGGGTGAAGCTCGGCTTGTGCTTGCCGCGCAGGATGTTGGCGACGATCGTGGCGAGACGCCCGACCACCAGCCCGTCGGCATCGATCAGATGCCACTTCTTCTCCACCTCGGCCGGCTTGACCGACTTGGTGGTCTTCATCAGCGCCTTCATGGGGCCAGACCTCTTGGTTCGAAATGAGCAGCGCCGCTCGTTCCCGGAGCGGCGCGGACGGCGGGCAAATGGCAGCCGGGCCCGCGAAAGTCAAGGAAAAGCGGGGCTTTGGCGAGTGGTAAAATAATACCTCTACGGGGTCATTCGCCGAAGAACTGAACGATAGTGCCCGCCGGATCGCGCACCGCGAATGTCCGCCACGGGTTCCCCTCGGGTCGGACGATATGGTGATTGAAGCGCACCCCGGCCGCCTCGAAATGAGCGTGGAGCGCGTCGAGATTGCTGGTCATGAAGCCGATCTTGGCGATGCCGGGACGGCTGAACAGGATCTCGTCGGTCGGTGTCTCGCCACGGGCGCGCTGGACGATCTCGATCATCGCGCCGTCGCGCTCGAGCAGCAGGGCGACCAGATTGCGTTCAGGCTGGTTGCGCTCGAGCAAGGTGCGGAAGCCGAGCTGATTGCGATACCAATCGCCGACCTGCCGGGCGTCGGCCACGACCAGGGCGAAGAATGCGCCACGCAAAGACGGCAAGGGCGGAACCGACGGGGTCGGCTGCGCGGCGGCGGGCGTCGCGCACAGCAGACAGGCGAGGAAGAGGAATCGAAGCATCGTGATCTTCTGCAGCGCCTGAAGCAAAGCCGCCAGCGCGGCCGGCGTCAACGGTCGGCGAACCGCACGACCATGTTGGGAGAAGGCATGGCGGGTCGCGGGCGGCCGGAGAAGGGCGGCAGCGGGTTCCACGGGCCGCCGCGCACGAACGCCGCGATCGAATCGTAGCGTCCGAGCGGCTCGAACCCGGTCATCGCATAGGGCACGCCCTCCGCGTTCAGCGGCGAATTGGCGTCGGCGAGATGGAAGTGGAGGTGGGGACCCGACGCCTGGCCGGTAAAGCCGAGCTGGGCGATCACCTGGCCGCGCCGGACCCGATCGCCCAGGCGGACGCGGACGCCCGGCTTGAGATGCTCATAGAAGACAAAGCGGCCGCCGCCGATGTCGAGCGCGATATAATTGCCGGTGGCGTCGCCGATCGAGACCCGGGGCGCCTCCGCGATCGTCGCCGGCTCGGTGACGTCGTCGCGCACCGCAACGACGGTGCCATCCGCGACCGCAAGCACTTCGGCGCCATAGGAGAGATGATCGTCGACCCGGGCGCCGTCGCTGCGCGCGCCGCGGCCCTGCTCGTCGATGCGAAACCAGTCGATCGCGAACCGCCCCGGAATTCGTGCCGTGCCTTCGGTCGCATAGACGACGCGGCGATGGCCCCGTTCCATCCCTGGCTCATAGACCGCTACCCAATTGCCGCCGCGCAAAGGCGGGCCAAGCACTGGCAGGGGTGCAGAAGCCACTGCAGCCGGCCCAATCGAAAGTCGCCCCGACGAGCTTGTCGTCCCGTCGACCACACTGAACCGCAAATCGTGGCGCAGTGCGGGTGGCGGCGAGGATGTCAGGGACAGGCCGATATAAACGGTCACGCGCGCACCCGGCGTGACGAGGCGTGCCTCGGCCGGCGTCGGGCCGACCCGGCCGATCAGGGCGGCGAGGGCCTCATTCTCGAACGTGCCGAGTGAGGCCCCGCTCGGAGTGAGGATATCGAGCCGCTCGAGCCGGATCGGACGGCTCGCGAAATTGGTGAGATGGAGTTCATAAATCAGCTGCTGCTCACGCCCGATCTCGACCGGCGTCGGCACAAACGGGATCTGGACGTCGAAGCCCTGGACCAGCTGCGCGGAAGCGGGCGTGGCGAGAGCGGCTGCCCCGGCGATGATCATGACGCGGGTTCTAACCGACATTGTCCCGCACCCACGCTGCATAATCTGTCTGCGTCGCAACCACCGGCAGCACCGAAATGGCCGGGACATCGTAGGAATGGACCTCGCGGATCGCCGCGGCGAGCGCCTCGGCGCCGCCGACGGTCGTCTTGAAGATCGCTGCGACCTCCGCCGCTTCCTCGACCGCACCCTGCCAGCGATAAATGGAATGGCAGGGGGCGAGAATGTTGACGCAGGCCGCGAGCCGGCGCTCGACCATCAGCCGGCCGATCCGGCGCGCCTCCTCGTCCGAGCCGAACAGCACGTAGATCGCGACGATGCCGGGCCCGGCCGCGCCGGTCATGCCGGCCGCTCTCCGAGCCGATGGGCGGCGGTGATTGCGGCGGCGAGCAGCAGCGCCGCCATCCCCTGGTGGGCGACGGCGATGTCGATCTGCACGCCGGACAGGATGGTGAGGATGCCGAGCAGGATCTGGGCGAGCACCGCGCCGATCAAAGCGGCGCCGTCGACGCGATGGCCCTGCGCCCAGGCGCGCAGGCCGAGCCAGATCGCGGCCGCGGCGACCAGGAAGGCGAGCCAGCGGTGGACGAACTGGACCACGATCGGATTGTCGGCGAGGTTCCTGAACGCCGGCTCGAGCATCGGCGTCCCGGCCGGGAACCATTCGTCGCCCATTTTCGGCCAGCTGTTGAACGCATAGCCGGCGTCGAGGCCGGCGACATAGGCGCCGAACATGAATTGCAGGAAGAGGAGGCAGAGCGTCCAGATGCCGAGCAGCGGCATCCTCGCCGGACGCGCCTCCGCGCTGAGGCTCGCCGCCTTGAGGTCCAGCGCGACCCAGATGATCGCGGCGAAAATCAGCAGCGCCAGCAGCAGATGGACCGCGAGCCGGATGTGGCTCACCTCCGGCCGGTCGACCAGTCCCGAGGCGACCATCCACCAGCCGATCGCGCCTTGCAGGCCGCCGAGCAGCAGCAGGCCGACCAGCTTGGCGCCGTAACCGACGGGAATCGCCCTTCGCCACCAGAACCAGAGCAAGGGCAAAGCGAAGGCGAGCCCGATCAGCCGGCCGAGCAGGCGGTGGACATATTCCCAGAAGAAGATGGTCTTGAAGTCCGACAGGGTCATGCCGCGATTGACCAGCTGATATTGCGGGCTCGACCGGTAATGGTCGAACTCGCGCTGCCAGTCGGTCTCGTTGAGCGGCGGGATCGCGCCGGAGATGGGCTCCCAGCGCACCATCGACAGGCCGGATTCGGTCAGCCGCGTGATGCCGCCGACGACGACCATCACGAAGATCAAGGCGGCGACGACGGTCAGCCAGTTGGAGAGGGCGGCGGGCCGCGGCCGCGCCGCGACGGGTCGGGAGAGCATCGCCGCCCTATGGCCGAGCGGCGCGCGCTTGCCAATTGCCGGACGTGCCGGTCGACGCGTCTCAGCGCAGCATGCCGTGCTCGTGCAGGCCGCGCCGGCGCAGCTCGCGCATCGCCCGCTCGGTCGCTTCGTCGGCGATCTGGTCGATCCTGTCGCGCACCTCGGCGCTCGCCATGACGCGGTTGACCCGGCTCGAGATGCGCGGCGCCGCCTGTCGCATCACCCGCCGGACTTCGGGATCGTTCACGCGCCGGCCGTTGGTGCAGACGAAGGTGTCGCCATGGTGATTGGCCTCGAACCCATCCCATTCGCCGGGCGCATGGCCTGCTCCGCGCCGGTGAAGAAGGGACCGCCTTCGCGCAGCCGCTGGTGGATCAGCCGGCCGAGGCCATGGTCGCCGCTTTCGGCGAGGGCGGGCAGGGTGGTGGCGGCGAGGCCGGCCGCGATCAGGGCGGGCAACAGGATCGATCGGTCAAACATGGCGAACCTCCCTTATGTGCGACATATGTAACGTGTTACATTTGTGGCATCAAGCGATGAACGCCGGCTGAATGCGCGTCGCGGAACTTTTTTGCCCGATGTTATATTGTAACTTCAGAGCCGGGAGCGTATATGCCGGGGCACGGAAGGATTCGCGGGTGTTGCAGACTGCTTTGAGAACGGGTGCCATCGATCGGCTGGCCATCGGCCTGTCGGGCCTGTGTCTCGTCCATTGCGTCGCCAGCGCCGTGCTGCTCACGCTGCTGGCCTCGGCCGGCGGCCTGCTGCTCCACCCGATCTTCCACGAAGCCGGCCTCACCCTCGCGATCCTGTTCGGCATGCTCGGCCTCGGCCGCGGCATCCGCCAGCATGGCTTCATGCTCCCGGCCTCGATCGGCGGCCTCGGCCTCGGCGTGATGGCCGGCGCGCTGACGCTCGGCCATGACGGCGGCGAGTTCCTCTATTCGGTGGTCGGCGTCCTCATCCTCGCCCTGGGCCACGATCTCAACCGCCGCGCGGTGATCTGAGGCGGAAGCTGCGGTCGGCCGCGCTTGTTCCGCGGCCGGCAAAGGCCTACATTTCCCTTATGGGACATGTCCATCACAGCCACCAGGGCACCGACCTCGCCGACGCCGCCCGCACGACCATGGAACGCTCGGGCGAGCAGTGGACGCCGATGCGCGAGGCGGTGTTCGCGGCGCTGGCCAGCTTCGACCGGCCGGCTTCGGCCTATGACATTGCCGACAAGGTCTCGCAGGACCAGGGCCGGCGGGTCGCCGCCAACAGCGTCTACCGCATCCTCGACCTGTTCGTCGGCGCCAATCTGGCACGGCGGGTGGAGAGCGTGAATGCCTATATCGCCAACGACCATCCCGATTGCCTGCACGACTGCATCTTCCTGATCTGCGACAGCTGCGGCCAGGCCAAGCATCTCGACGACGACAAATTGTCGGGCGGGGTGCGCGCCGCCGCCAAGGCGGCCGGCTTTTCGCCCGACCGGCCGGTGATCGAGGTTCGCGGCCGCTGCGGCGATTGCGAGACCAACTAGGGTTGGAAGTCCTTACCCTGACCTGTATCACGGTGCGGGGAGCCAGTTTTCTATGAGTGATCGTCCGCACACGCCGCTTCTCGACGCCGTCGAGACGCCCGACCAACTTCGCAGCCTCGACCGCGAGCAGCTTCGCCAGCTGTCCGACGAGCTGCGCGCCGAGACGATCTCGGCCGTATCGGTGACGGGCGGCCATCTCGGCGCCGGCCTCGGCGTGGTCGAGCTGACGGTCGCGCTTCATTATGTCTTCAACACGCCCGATGACCGGCTGGTCTGGGACGTCGGCCACCAATGCTATCCCCACAAGATCCTGACCGGGCGCCGGCCGCGGATCCGTACGCTGCGGCAGGGCAATGGCCTGTCCGGCTTCACCAAGCGCAGCGAGAGCGTCTACGATCCGTTCGGCGCGGCCCACAGCTCGACCTCGATCTCGGCGGCGCTCGGCTTCGCCATCGCCAACAAGCTCTCGGATTCGCCCGGCAAGGCGATCGCGGTGATCGGCGACGGCGCGATGAGCGCCGGCATGGCCTATGAGGCGATGAACAATGCCGAGCAGGCCGGCAACCGCCTGGTCGTGATCCTCAACGACAATGACATGTCGATCGCGCCCCCGGTCGGCGGCCTCTCCAACTATCTCGCCCGGCTGGTCTCGTCGGGCAAATATCTGACGCTGCGGCATCTCGCCCAGCGCTTCGCCCGCAAGCTGCCCAATCCGCTCCACAACGCCGCCCGCAAGGCGGAGGAATATGCCCGCGGCATGGCGACCGGCGGCACGCTCTTCGAGGAATTGGGCTTCTATTATGTCGGCCCGGTCGACGGCCACAATGTCGACCTGCTGGTCAAGATCCTCGAGAATGTCCGCGACGCCGATTTCGGACCGATGCTGGTCCACGTCGTCACCAAGAAGGGCAAGGGCTATGCCCCGGCCGAGGCGGCGGCCGACAAATATCATGGCGTCGTCAAGTTCGACGTCGTCACCGGCAAGCAGGACAAGGGGCCGGGCGGCGGCCCGCCCGCCTATCAGAACGTGTTCGGCGAGACGCTCGCGAAGCTGGCCGACAGCGACCCCAAGATCTGTGCGATCACGGCGGCGATGCCGTCAGGGACCGGCGTCGACAAGTTCGCCCAGAGGCATCCCGACCGCTCGTTCGACGTCGGCATTGCCGAGCAGCATGCGGTGACCTTCGCCGCCGGCCTCGCCGCGCAGGGCATGCGTCCGTTCGTCGCGATCTATTCGACCTTTCTGCAGCGGGCTTATGACCAGGTCGTCCACGACGTCGCCATCCAGAACCTCCCGGTCCGCTTCGCGATGGACCGCGCCGGCCTGGTCGGCGCGGACGGCCAGACCCATGCCGGCAGCTTCGACCTCGCCTACCTTTGCACCCTGCCCAATTTCGTGGTGATGGCGGCGGCCGACGAGGCCGAGCTGGCGCATATGGTGAAGACCATGGCCGATCATGACATCGGCCCGATCGCGGTCCGCTATCCGCGCGGCAACGGCGTCGGCGTGGCGATGCCGGAGGCGCCGCAGGCGCTCGAGATCGGCAAGGGCCGGGTGGTGCGCGAGGGCAAGAAGGTCGCGATCCTGTCGCTCGGCACCCGCCTCGCCGAGGCGCTCAAGGCGGCCGACATGCTCGACGGCATGGGCCTTTCGGCCAGCGTCGCCGACCTGCGCTTCGCCAAGCCGCTCGACGAGGAGCTGATCCGGCGGATGCTGACCACGCACGAGGTGGCGGTGACGATCGAGGAGGCCGCGATCGGCGGCCTCGGCGCCCATGTGCTGACCATGGCCAGCGACGCCGGATTGATTGACGCGGGCCTGAAGCTGAGGACGATGCGGCTGCCGGATCGATTCCAGGACCAGGACAAGCCCGAGAAGCAATATGCGGAAGCCGGGCTCGACGCCGACGGGATCGTCGACACCGTCCTGAAGGCGCTGCGCCACAACAGCGCCGGCCTGGTCGAGGGCGCACGCGCCTGACCGCCTGGTCTCAACGATTTTGGATTTGGGGATGAGAAGGCCCCGCCGCAAAAGGGGGTATGCGGCGGGGCCTGCCCGATACCAGCCCCCCGGCTCTCGGACGATCTCCAACTAGCCGATCCGACCGGCCCCGTAACCTTGGGACTTCTACCATCAGTAGTAGTACGGACTCTCCTCTGAGCCGCTTTTACAGGGAGCCGACTTGACCAAGATCCGCGCCGATCAGTTGCTCGTCGACCGTGGACTGGCGGAAAGCCGGGCGCGGGCGCAGGCGCTGATCCTGGCGGGGCTGGTCTTTTCGGGCGAGCGCAAGGTCGAGAAGGCGGGGCAGACCCTGCCCGAAGAGGCGCCGCTCGATGTGCGGGGCAAGGACCATCCGTGGGTGTCGCGCGGCGGGATCAAGCTCGCCCATGCGCTCGACCATTTCGACTGGGACGTCGCCGGGGCGGTGGCGCTCGACGTCGGTTCCTCGACCGGCGGCTTCACCGACGTGCTGCTCCAGCGCGGGGCGGCCAAGGTGTTCGCGGTCGATGTCGGCACCAACCAGCTCGCCTGGCGGCTGCGCCAGGATCCGCGCGTCGTCGTCCATGAGAAGACCAACGCCCGCTATCTGACCGAAGAGATCGTCACCGAGCCGGTGGACCTCATCGTCTGTGACGCCAGCTTCATCGCGCTGGCCAAGGTGCTCGATACGGCGCTTGATCTGGCCAAGCCCGGGGGCGGGCTGATCGCGCTGATCAAGCCGCAATTCGAGGCGGAGCGGGCGGAGATCGGCAAGGGCGGGGTGGTCCGCGATCCGGCGGTGCACGAGCGCGTCTGCGCCGAGGTCGCGGACTGGCTGCGAACCCGCTCCTGGGGCGTTGTCGGGATCGAACGCAGCCCGATCACCGGCCCCGAAGGCAATGTCGAATTCCTGATCGCAGCCCGGAACGCGGAGGGTGAGGCGACAATTTGATACATTGCCTCACTCGACAGGGCCGGAAAATTGGGCATTGAGCCGAGACAAAATCGTCTGCGTTAAAGGTATTGGATGCATCGCCTCATCCTCACACTCGGCCTGGGCCTGCTGCTCGCCGCCTGCGGCGGCAGCCAGGGCAAGGAGCGCGACCGGCCGGCGCCGCTCGTCAAGGCCGAGGCGGTCCGGACGATGCGCTTCGCCGATCGGATCGAGGCGGTCGGCACCGCCGTCGCCAACGAGCAGGTCACGCTGGCGGCGCCGGTGACCGAGCGGATCGTGCGGCTCAATTTCGACGACGGCTCCTATGTCCGGCGCGGCCAGGTGGTGGCCGTTCTGCAACAGGCGCAGCAGAGCGCCGAGCTGCGCGAGGTCCAGGCGCGCGCCCGCGAGGCGCAGCAGCAGCTCGCCCGGATCGAAGAGCTCAAGGACCGAGGCTTCGCCACCCGCTCGAGCTATGATTCGCAGGTCGCCGCCGCGGCCGCCGCCCGCGCCCAGGCGCAGGGGGTCAGCGCCCAGATCGGCGACCGGGTGATCCGCGCGCCCTTCTCCGGCTGGGTCAGCCTCCGGAACATCTCGGTGGGCGCGATCGCGAGCCAGGGCACCGCGATCGCCCAGATCAGCGACATCGACGTGATCAAGCTCGATTTCCCGGTCCCGGAGACGATGCTGCGCGCGATCCGCGCCGGCCTGCCGATCGAGGCGCGCGCCGCCGCCTATCCCGACCGGCCGTTCCGCGGCCAGATCCACACGATCGATACCGTGGTCGATCCCAACACCCGCGCCGTGACGGTCCGCGCCAGGCTCGCCAATCCCGAGCGCCTGTTGCGGCCCGGCATGCTGCTGACCGTCACGATCGAGAATTCGCCGCGTATGGCAGCGTCCGTGCCGGAGCTCGCCGTGGTGGGCGAAGGCGACCAGCGCTTCGTCTTCGTCGTCGACGAGCAGGGACGTGCCCATCGCACGCCGGTTCGCACCGGCGCGCGCGACGGCGGCCGGATCGAGATCATCGCCGGACTGAGGCCCGGCGCGCGCGTCGTGACCGAAGGCGTGGTCAAGGTTGCCGACGGGATGCAGCTGCGACTGGCGGATCAGCGCGGTGGCGAGCAGCGTGCGCAGCGCCGCGGCGGCGGGCAGCGGCCTCAGCGGCAGGGCGGCTAGCGATGCAACTCTCCGACCTTTCCGTCAAACGGCCGGTCTTCGCGGCGGTGGTCGCGATGCTGGTCGCCGTGGTCGGGATCGTCGGCTTCCTCAGCCTGTCGGTTCGCGAATATCCTGATGTCGATCCGCCGGTGGTCTCGGTCGACACCAGCTATATCGGCGCCGCAGCCAGCGTGGTCGAGACGCGCGTCACCCAGGTGCTCGAGGAACAGCTGTCGGGCCTAGAGGGGCTGCAGACCATCTCGTCGCGCTCGCGCGACGGTCGCTCCGAGATCACGATCGAGTTCACGCCCGGCCGCGACGTGGATTCGGCAGCCAATGACGTCCGGGATCGGGTCGGCGCGGCGGCGAGCAACCTTCCCAACGAGATCGAGCCGCCGGTCGTCCGCAAGGTTGATGCCGATGCGTCGCCGATCATGTTCATCCTCATTTCCAGGCCCGGCTGGTCGCCGCTCCAGCTCAGCGACTGGGTCGACCGCAATCTGCTCGATCGCTTCTCGTCGATCGACGGAGTGGCGCGCGTCTTCATCGGCGGCGAGGCGCGCCCGGCGATGCGGATCTGGATGCGGCCGGAACGACTCGCGGCGTACCGGCTGACCGCGGCCGATGTCGAGAATGCGCTCCGGTCGCAGAACGTCGAGTTGCCGGCCGGCCGCCTCGAATCGCAGCAGCAGAATGTCACCTTGCGGGTCGAGCGCCCGTTCCAGACTCCCCAGCAGTTCATGCAGCTCGTCGTCGGCCGCGGCGACGACGGCTATCTCGTTCGCCTTGGCGACGTCGCGCGCGTCGAGCAGGGACCCGAAAATCCGTACAACCGATTCCGCCTGAACGGGAATCCGGCGGTCGGCCTCGGCATCGTCCGCCAGTCCGGCGCCAACACCCTCGCGGTCGCGGATGCCGCCAAGTCCATGGTCGATCAGATCCGCCCGACCTTGCCCGATGGTGCCGAGATTACGGTGGGATCGGACGAGTCGCTGTTCATCGACCGTGCGATCGGCGAGGTCTGGAAGACGCTGGCCGAAGCGGCGGTGCTGGTCGTCCTCGTCATTTATCTCTTCCTGGGCAATTGGCGCGCGACCCTGATCCCGGCAGTCACCGTGCCGCTCTGCCTGACCGCCAGCTTCGCCGTGCTTTGGGCGTTCGGATTTTCGATCAATCTCCTCACCCTGCTCGCGCTGGTGCTGTCGATTGGCATCGTCGTCGACGATGCGATCGTCGTGCTCGAGAATATCTACCACCGCATCGAAGAAGGGGAGCCGCCGCTTTCCGCGGCCTTCAACGGCGCACGCCAGGTCGGCTTCGCGGTGATTTCGACCACCATGGTCGTCTGCGCCGTGTTCGTGCCGGTCATGTTCATCGCCGGCCAGACCGGCCTGCTGTTCCGCGAGCTCGCTGCTGCGATGATCGGTGCCGTCGCCTTTTCCGGATTCTTCGCGCTCAGCCTCGCGCCGATGCTCTGCTCGAAGATCCTCAAGCACGAGGAGCGCAAGGGGTTCACGGCGCGCGTCGATCGTCTCTTCCGGCGGCTCGAGGATCGCTATGCGCGCCTGCTGGACCGCGTCCTGACCCGCCCGCTGATCCCGGTCGTCGCGGTCGTTCTGTTCGTTTCCGCGGCCGGCGGCCTCTTCTTCACGCTCCAGTCGGAACTGGTCCCGGCCGAGGATACGGGGATCGTCAACGCAACCCCGTCGGCTCCCGAGGGCACCGGCTTCGCCGAGATGGATCGCTACATGTCGGACGTCCAGGCGCGGCTGCTGCCGATGGTCGGCGAGGGCGCGATCCGCTCGCTGATCATCCGCACGCCCGGCGGCTTCGGATCCAGCGACGATTTCAACAGCGGCCAGGTCTCGATCTTCCTTAAGCCCTGGGAAGATCGCGAGGAGACGACCCAGGAGGTCGCAAGCGAGATCAATCGGGCGCTCGGCCAGATTCCGGGCGTGCGCGGCAATGCCCAAGTCCGCAATTCGCTCAGCCGCGGCCGCGGCCAGCCGGTCAATTTCGTGATTGCGGGTGCAACCTATGCCGACCTCGCCCGCGCGCGCGACCGCATCATCGCGGCCGCCGCCGGCAATCCCGGCCTGATCAACGTCGACAGCGACTATAAGGAAACCAAGCCGCAGATGCGGATCATGGTCGACACGGCCCGCGCCGGCGACCTCGGCGTCTCCGTCTCCGACGTCAGCAATGCGCTCCAGAGCCTGCTCGGCTCCCGCCGCGTGTCGACCTATGTCGATCGCGGCGAGGAATATCGCGTGGTGGTGCAGGCCGAGGAGAATGCGCGGGCGACCGAAGCCAATCTCGCGCAGATCTACGTGCGAAGCCGCACCGGCGAGCTGGTGCCGCTGTCCAACCTGGTGCGCACGCAGGACACGGCCGGCGCGCGCGATCTCGGCCGCTACAACAAGCTGCGCGCGATCACTTTGTCGGCCGGCCTGGCGCCGGGCTATTCGCTCGGCGAAGCGCTGGCATTCTTCGAGCAAGCCGCGGCCGCCGCGCCCGAAGTCGTCTCGGTCGGCTATCGCGGCGAAAGCCAGTCCTTCCGCGAGGCCGGCGGCTCGATCTATTATGTCTTCCTGCTGACGATCCTGGTCGTCTACCTGTTGCTCGCCGCGCAGTTCGAAAGCTTCGTCCATCCCGCCGTGATCATCACCACCGTGCCGCTTGCGGTTGCGGGCGGCCTGATCGGGCTCGTCGTCATGGGGCAGACGATCAATCTCTATTCCCAGGTCGGATTGGTGATGCTGGTCGGCCTCGCCGCAAAGAACGGCATCCTCATCGTCGAGTTCGCAAACCAGCTGCGCGATTCGGGTCGCGATATCGCCACGGCGATCCGCGAGGCGTCCGCCCGGCGTCTCCGTCCGATCCTGATGACCTCGATCGCGACCGTCGCCGGCGCGGTGCCGCTGATGCTCGCCGGCGGCGCCGGCGCCGCGGCGCGCACCGCGATCGGCGTCGTCATCGTGTTCGGCGTCTCGATCGCGACCCTGATCACCCTGTTCCTGATTCCGCTGCTCTATTCGCGGCTGGCCCGCTTTACGGGATCGCCGCTCGCGGTTACCCGCAAGCTCGACAAGCAGTTGAACCCGCCTGGAGCCCGTCCCGCTCCGGCCGAATAGGAGCGAAAAGCCACCGCCATGACCGGGATCGCCTCCAAGTCGCAGCTCAGGATGAGCTTCCTGCGCTATGCGCTGGTGACCGTGCCGGCGATCCTGCTGACCGGCACCCTGGTCGGCGCCCTGTCCGGCTCGGGCGGCGACAATGGCTGGTACCAGGCGCTGGTGAAGCCCGACTTCACGCCGCCCTCCTGGACCTTCGGCCTGGTCTGGCCGATCCTCTACGTGCTGCTCGGCCTGTCGCTGGCGCTGATCCTGCACGCGCGCGGCGCCCGCGGCCGCCCGCGGGTGATCGTCCTGTTCCTGCTCCAGCTGGCGCTCAACTTCGCCTGGTCGCCGGTCTTCTTCGGCTGGCACGACGTCAGCAATGCGCTCGCGATCCTGACCGCTTTGGTGGTCATCAACCTGGTGCTGGTGGTGCTCGCATGGCCGGTCCGCCGGCTCGCGTCGCTGCTGCTGCTGCCCTATCTCGCCTGGCTGGTCTTCGCCGCCTACCTCAATTTCGAGATCGTCGCGCGCAATCCCAATGCCGGTACGCTTGTACCCGCGACCAGTAGCACCGATATCGAGCTGTAAAGGAGTTATCCGATGCAGTCCCAGAACCGCCTGTTCGACGATTTCGTGAAGGTGATGAACGGAGCCGCCGGCACGCTGGCGGGCATGACCCGCGAGGCGCAGGCCGCGATGCAGGAGCGCGCGCGCGACTGGATCGGCGGGCTCGACCTGGTCAGCCGCGAGGAATTCGAGGCGGTCAAGGCAATGGCGATCGCCGCTCGCGAGGAACATGCGGCGTTGAAGGCGCGGCTCGACGCGCTCGACGCCGGCGGCGGCCAATCAAAAGCGCCGCGCGGCCGCAAATCGGCGCCGTCTTCCTGATGGAACTGCGCTGACTATCCACAGTTTTCTTCAGCCATCGGACCGGCTTTTCTTGCGCTTTGTCGCCGACAAAGGCAGTTTCGCAGGAACAAAAGCGGGCCGGGGACGCGCTTTATGAACATGGACGAATATGAGCTCGAGCGGGAGGCCAGCGCGCCGATCGACATGCTCGAGAGCTATTTCAGCGCGCTGGGCTGGGCCTATGAGCGCGCCGGCGACGACGAGATCGTCTCGAGCTTCCAGGGCAGCTGGACGCAATATGAGCTGCGCGCGATCTGGCGGCCGGAAGACCAGGTGCTCCAGTTCCTCGCTTTGCCCGACATCAGGGTCACCGCCGAGAAGCGCGACGCGACCTATGAGACGATCGGTCTGATCAACGAGCAGCTCTGGCTCGGCCATTTCGAGCTCTGGTCGGCATCCGGCCTGGTCCTGTTCCGCCACGCCGCCTTGCTCGAGGGCGAGGACAGCGGCACGCTCAGCCTGCAGCAGGCCGAGACCCTGGTCGAGGCCGCGATCGAGGAATGCGAGCGCTTCTACCCGGTCTTCCAGTTCGTGCTGTGGGCCGGCAAGACCCCGCAGGAAGCGATCGCCGCTGCGCTGATCGAGACCCAGGGCGAGGCTTGACGGCTGGTCGCTCCTGACATTCAGCCCCTCCCTTTCAAGGGAGGGGGCAGGGGTGGGTGGCGTCTGAGGGGGCTCGATGCCCCCGAAGACGCTTCTGGCAGGTTCGGATAAGGGTCGTCCGCTCGACCGCTGTACCCCACCCCAACCCCACCCCAGAAGGAGAGGGGCTAGTTACCGCCCCCGGAGGAACCGACCATGCCCGATCCGCTCCTTCCCGGCCCGCTCTGGTTCGTCGGCTGCGGCAATATGGGCTCGGCGATGCTCGAGGGCTGGATGCTGAGCGGCGTCGAGGCGGGCCATGTCAGCGTCGTGCGGCCGAGCGGCCGGCCGGTCGGCCACGCTGTCCGGGTCCTGACCGACTATCCCGAGGACGAAGTGCCGGCGATCGTGCTGCTGGCGATGAAGCCCTATCAGCTCGATCTGGTCGCGCCGACGTTGGCGCCGATCCTCGATCCGGAGACCTTGCTGGTCTCGATCCTGGCCGGGGTCGAGCTCGCCTCGCTGCGCCAGCGCTTCGCGACGCCGCGGACGATCGTCCGGGCCATGCCCAATCTGCCGTCGCGGATCGGCAAGGGCGTCGTCGGCCTGTTCAGCGACACGGAAGACGGTGTCGCCCGGGCCGAGATAGCCGGCCTGATGGCCGCGCTCGGCCATGCCGTCTGGTATGACGAGGAGCGCATCTTCAACCTGGTGACCTCGCTCGCCGGCAGCGGTCCGGCCTTCGTCTTCCGTTTCATCGAGGCGCTCGCGGCAGGCGGCGAGAGCTTCGGCTTCACCGCCGAGCAGGCGCGCGACCTCGCCATCCGCACCGTCGAGGGCGCGGCGGCGCTGGCCGGCGCCGGCAATGTGCCGCTCGACGAACTCGCCCGGCAGGTGACCAGCCCGGGCGGCACCACCGAGGCGGGGCTCAAGGTGCTCGACGCGGACGAGGCGCTGAAGGCGCTGGTCGGCGACGCGCTCGAGGCGGCGCGGCAGCGCAGCCTGGAGATGGCCGCCGCGGCCCGAAGCGCGGATTGACCGTTTCGGCGACGGGCCCTATCCGGCCGGCATGACCGACCTGCGCCCCTATGACGATCGTGACGGATGGATCTGGCTGGACGGCAAGCTCGTTCCGTGGCGCGAGGCCAATGTCCATGTCCTGACCCACGCCATGCACTACGCCTCGTCGGTGTTCGAGGGGCAGCGGGCCTATTCGGGCGAGATCTTCAAGCTGACCGAGCATAGCGCACGGCTGCGCAAGAGCGCCGAATTGCTCGGCTTCGAGATCCCCTGGTCGGTCGAAGAGATCGACGCCGCCTGCAACGAGGTGCTCGAGGCGAGCGGCCTCACCGACGCCTATATGCGTCCGCTCGCCTGGCGCGGCTCGGAGCAGATGGGCGTGTCGGCGCAGCGGACCAAGATCCACCTCGCCATCGCCTGCTGGGACTGGGGCAGTTATTTCGACGAGGAGGCGGTGCGCCGCGGCCTCAGGCTCGACATCTCGCCCTGGCGGCGGCCGGCGCCCTATACCGCGCCGACCGAGAGCAAGGCGGCCGGCCTTTACATGATCTGCACGCTCGCCCGTCATAACGGCCAGGCCAAGGGCTATGACGATTCGCTGATGCTCGACTGGCGCGGCCAGGTCGCCGAGGCGACCGGCGCCAACGCCTTCTTCGTCCGCGACAACGAGATCCACACGCCGACGCCGGACTGCTTCCTCGACGGCATCACCCGCCGCACCGTGATGGACCTGGCCCGCCGCCGCGGCGTCAACGTGGTCGAGCGGGCGATCTGGCCGGAGGAGCTGGAGAGCTTCCAACAAATGTTCATCACCGGCACCGCGGCCGAGGTGACCCCGATCGCGTCGGCCGGGCCGTGGAACTTCGAGGTCGGCGACCTCACCCTGCAGTTGCGCAGCGACTATCTCGACCTGGTCAACCGGCGGTTGACCAACGCCTGAGCCGGACCTGGTGGGCCGATCATCGCGAGTCTGAAAACGCGTCAACTTCGTCAACTTTGTCAGGAATTCGCGGACTTTCCTGAACGGATCAGCGGATAAGTTCACGACTTGCACGGACACGTCGGAAAATCAGTGACCTTCCGCCGGTTGAGGCCGGCGCTCGCGGCCGAAGGCGAAGTTGAACGAAGTTGAGGCCCCTGGCCCCCTTCGAAAGTGGAGACCGCGCCCGCGCGGGCTGTGCACGCCGACACCACCCGGGGCGTTCCAATGCGTTCGACAATTTCAAAGAGCCAAGCGGTCGTGACCGCAAGGCTTGGATATGATGCGAATTCCTACATGTCGAGAACAAAATAGGAACAAAGTTCGTGTCCGGTGCTGCGGTCGAAATCGCGGCGATAAAGCGGCACAGAGGGCTTCACCTCACCGCCAGCGCGGCTATAAGGCCGCGCTTCACGCCTGCTGGGGCGTCGCCAAGTGGTAAGGCACCGGTTTTTGGTACCGGCATTCGCAGGTTCGAATCCTGCCGCCCCAGCCAGCCGAATCCTCAAGATTCGGTCCTGAAACAATAGGTTAGACGCAGTTGGACTTGCGCGGCAGCTGGACGCGGCTTGCCTGAATCGGCCCGGATTCGACGCATCTTGTGTCCTAATTTGTGTCCTAATTTTTGTTCTGCCGAGGGACCGTTCGGAGGCGGTATGACAGGCAGGATCGCGCGCGTAAGCGCTTCAAATGACAATCGAATTCTGCTGGACGCGGCTGGACCCGGCAGGCCTGGGTACGGCGCCGCAGCATCGGATTTGTGTCCTGATTTGTGTCCTAATTTGTGTACCGATCCTGCGCCGCGAAGGGGCGGAAAGCGGAAGAAACGCCAATTAACTCCAGCACTTATCGACGAAATGAATGCCGGTCGAATCGAGGACGCGAATACCGGCGGACTGGTGATCGAGGTGTTGGCGAGCGGCAAGAAGCGTTGGCAATATCGCCGCCGGATCGTCGGCAGCGGCCGGATCCTGAAGCGTACCCTAGGGCTCTACCCGGCCTACACGATTGCTGCGGCCCGCGAATGGGCCAGACAGCTCAACCTCCAGTGCGACGTCGGCAGCGATCCCAGGGATATCGAGCGCGACCAGGATCGTCTCGCGAGCATGACGGTCGATCGCGCGCACGGCCTTTACATGGAGGCGGTGCGAGAAGGCCGCTCGTCCAAGGCGAAGCGGCCCAACAAGCCCCGTACCGTCGCTGACAAGCTCGCCATTTACGAGCGGGACATCGCGCCGACGATTGGGCGCAGGATCATCTACGACGTGACCGAGAACGAGCTGGTCAAGCTTGTGACGGCGAAGGGAAAGACGGCGCGGATTCGGGCGAACCGGCTCTCTGCCGAGCTGAAGGTCTTCTTCGGCTGGTGCGCCTCGCTGCGCGGGCTGGAGGTGGGGCTTGAAGCGGACCCTTCGCGGCGGCTGGCGGACCTGCGCTTTCCGGAGACGCCGCGTTCGCGCAAGCTATCGGGCGACGAGATCGGCTGGTTCCTGCAGGCGCTGCTCTCAGAGAGGCGAGACTATCAGCGCGGCATGCTGTTGTGGCTGCTGACGGCGGCGCGCCGCTCCGAGGTCGCGCTGGCAAGGCGGGATGAGCTCTCCGACGGCGTCTGGACGATCCCCGCCGAACGGACGAAGAACGGCGTCGAGCACCGGATCGCGCTCGGACCGTGGGGCTGGTCGCTGATGCAGTCGGAGCGTGAGTGGGTGATCCCGTCACCGGTCGGCGACGGCCATCTTTCGCTCCCGGCCTGGTACAAGATCCGCAACAGGATCCTTCGTGAAATGGAAAGGCTCGCCGGGCGGCCGATCGAACGGTTCTGCCCTCACGACTTCAGGCGGACGGTCCGCTCCAACACCAAGCGTCTGCGCGTTGACTACGAGACTGCGGAGGCGATGCTCAACCATGTGAAGAAGGGCCTCGAAAGGACCTACGATACCTATGAGCTCGAGGAGGAGAAGCGGGCTTGGTTCCTGTTGTGGGAGAAAGAGATCGCGGGCATTGCCGGGCGGCTGGGTGTCGCCGACGCGCTCGGCGTGCCGATGCAGGACGATTTGTCCTGATCAACTTCCCATCGCGATTGGGCCCCTTGAGCCGTTCGCTCGGGTCAACTGGTCCGCGCCCACAGTGTCGCCATTTGCGGAGATTAGCGTGCATATTCTCCGCAAAAGCTGCGGAGATTATCGCTTGGGATTGCACGCCGTCTATTGATCCTTCTCATCGGGTTCGAATGCGGCTCTTGCCGATCTAGGTGCTGATCCATGTATGGCCGGCCAACTCGGGACTGACCAAGGTCTGTGGCCAACCATACCTTGGTGTAATGGATTGAGGGCCCCTCATCTGTCCAAATGTGCCGGCCGGCGCGCTT
>JAYRLF010000413.1:0-3487 GCA_041905385.1 Allosphingosinicella sp. | reverse complement strand
CGGCAACCCGAGCTCGGCGATGGTGACCGGCCGGCTGATGCTGGCGCCCCTGATCGCCGGCCTGGCCGGCCGCGATCCCGCACAGGCGCTGCGCTGGCGCCGGCTGCCGCTGGTCGATGCCGCCCCGGCCTGCGGGGACCGCGAGACCTTCCTGCGCGCCGTGGCGAAAGAGGACGGCGCCGGCTTGCTGTCCAACCAGGACAGCGGCGCACAACTGCCGCTCGCCGCCGCCGACCTGCTTGTCCGCCGCCGTCCGGGAGCACCGCCTGCGCCCATCGGAGAGCCGGTGGAAGTGCTCGATTTCTAGCCTGCCTGGCGCACCAGCAAGGCGTCAGCCGTCGCCAGATCAGCTTTGTTGTTGATGTTGAAGAAGGGATCGATCGGTTCGCACGGCCAGTCGACGGCGGCATATCCGACCGCTTCGGCGAACCCGCGCAGCGACCGGCGACCGGTCGCGAGATAGGGGTCGAGTCCGGCGAGCGCCCGAACGCGCCAGAGTGCGCAGACGGGATGGATCTCGCCCTCGCTCGCCGGAATCGCGGCAGCTGCATTTCCGATCGCCGCGCGCAGCCGGTCCGGCAAGTCCGCCGGCAGGAAGGGCATATCGCAAGGGAGCACGATCATTTCGTCCGCGCCGAGCGCCCGAGCATGGCGCAGCCCCGCCGCAAGTCCGCCGAGTGGACCTTCGATCGACGGGTCGTCGGTCAAGCAAGGCACTCCGGCACAAAGCGACTCCGTTGCAGCGATCGCAACCCGGTCGGACCAGCGGCGCGCCAGCGAAATGGCCCGGTCGAGCAGGCTCGTTCCGGCGAGCAGCCGCTGCGGCTTGCCGCCGCCGATCCGCCTTCCCGCGCCGCCTGCGAGGATCACGACGGGCAGACTCCCGATCATGTGAAGACCAGCTTCGCGCCGGCGACCAGCAACACGATGCCGAGCCCTTGCAGGAGGCGCGGCTTGGGCAGCCGGCCGACTCCGAGCCAGGTGCCAAGCAGCGCGCCCGCCGCGACTGCGCCGATCAGCCAAGGCAGCTCGGCGGGAAGCCGCCCGAGCGAGGACCAGTTGCCCGCAAGCCCCGCGGCCGAGTTGACCAGGATGAAGCCGGCGACGATCCCGGACGTGCGCCGCGCGTCCTCCCAGCCGAACAGGATGATGAGCGGGCTGAGAAAGATGCCGCCGCCGGTTCCGGTCAGGCCGGCCAACAGCCCCAGCCCTGCGCCCGCCGGCAGCGCGATGACGAGCGAGGGCGGATGGGTCTTTCGCTCGGCAAGCCGGGTCGGCTGCCAGAACAATCGAATCGCCGCCGCCCAAAGCAGCGCGCCGACCAGCGGCCGGTAGACTTCCGGCGGAATCGCGATGCCGCCACCGATGAAGGCCGCCGGCGCCGCCGTGACCAGGAAGGCGGCGAGGATCCGGAGGTTGATCTGTCCGGCCAGCCCGTAGCGCAGCGCGGCAAAGCCGGCGACGACGAGGTTCAGGGCCAGCGCCGTCGGACGCATCGTCTCCGGCGCCACCGAGAACAGAGCCATGATCGCGAGATAGGCGGACGCGCCGCCATGCCCCACGGTCGAGTAGAGCGCCGCAGCGAGGGCCATCAGCATCGCAATGGCGACGATCGTCTCGCTGCTCATCCCCGCCCCGTGACTTCGAATTCGGTAAAGCGCCTAGCCGCCGGTAACGCTCATATGGCGCGCGACGGCAGGCCGGTCCGCCTCGATCTGGAAGCCGTGCCGCTCCGGCTTGCCGGCGATGAGCCGGTCGATCGCCGCGCTCGCGGCGGCGCCGCCGCCGCTGCGCAGCAGATCGCGAAGCTCCACCTTCTGGTCGTGGCCGAGGCAGCCATAGACGGTGCCGGTCGCCGCCACCCGGATCCGATTGCAGCCGGCGCAGAAATTCGAGGTGAGCGGCGTAATCAAGCCGAGGCGGGTGCCGCTGCCGCCGACCTCCCAATAACGGGCCGGACCGCCGGTCCGCTGCAGCGACGGGACCAGCGTGAATTCCGAATCGAGTCGCCGCTTGACGCCGTCGAGCGGCAGATAATGGTCGGTTCGATCCTCCTCGACCTCGCCGAGCGGCATCGTCTCGATCAGGCTGAGATCGTGGCCCTCTTCGACGCACCAGCGCAGCATCGGCGCGATCTCGTCCTCGTTCAGGCCACGTAGCGCCACCATGTTGATCTTGACCGCCAGGCCGGCGGCACGCGCCGCTGCGATCCCCTGCAGAGCGACGGCGACGTCGCCGCGCCGCGTGACATAGCGGAACCGCTCCGGATCACGGCTGTCCAGGCTGACATTGACGCGGGCGATCCCGGCGTCGCGCAGCAAGGGCGCGAAGCGCGCCAGCTGCGTTCCATTGGTAGTCAGGGTGAGCTCGACCAGGCCGCGGCCGACCCGGCGTCCGAGACTTTGGATCAGGCTGCCGACGTCGCGGCGCACCAGCGGCTCGCCGCCGGTGAGCCGGATCCTGCTGACCCCCCGTTCGATGAACAGATCGGCGAGCTGCTCGATCTCCTCGAACCGCAATATGTCCTGGCGTGGCAGGAAGGTCATGCGCTCCGCCATGCAATAGCGGCATCGGAGGTCGCAGCGGTCGGTGACCGACAGGCGCACATAGGTGATGCGCCGCCCGAACCGGTCGATCAGCCCGCCTTCCGTGACACCAGGAGCCATGGCTTGTGCTAGGCGTTCGCTGCCGCGCGAACAAGCCCGGGGCCGGCCCTCGGGCGCTCAGCCGGGAGCGTCCTTCGCCTCGGTCGAGCTGCCGCCGGCGGCGGCCTCGGCCTTCACTTCCGCGATCGCGCCATCGACCACGGCGGCCGAACGCGTACGACCGGTCGCAACCAGCCGGTCGCGATACCTCGCAAGCCGATCGACCAGATCGGCGGTTGATGGCGGAAAAAGACTCATTTGCACGAAGACTTAGCGCCAGCCGCCGCCCTTCTGAATACGTAACTTCCCCGAGCGGAATCCGGGTCTGGACGCTAAGTATTTTACCGAGCGGACAGTGCTGGACGGGTCCATTATTCGGCATTGCGCTATGCCCAGCCGTTTCCTACATGCTCGAGCCCGCGCGGACGTTTCGCGCCTCGGCCCGATGGCGGAGTGGTTACGCAGAGGACTGCAAATCCTTGCACGCCGGTTCGATTCCGGCTCGGGCCTCCACCCTTTTCCTATAAGCGCAGCAACTGAGACGGTGCGGCGGGGCTACCACGCTGTTCAGGCCGATGACTGAGGCGGTCTTCCGCCACCGCTCGGGAAGGGTGATCGCGACGGGACGGCTCGTCCTAGCGGCCACCTTCCTGCTGGCGATCTTCATCGATCCCAACCAGCCCTTCCAGCGGCCGATCGCCGCTTACGCGCTGCTCGTCAGCTACGTCCTGCTCGCCGGCGGCCTGATCTGGTTGACCTGGCGCAACTGGTGGCTCGACTATCGCCTCGCCGGCCCTGGCCATTTGCTCGACATCGCCGCCTTCGGCCTCGTCGTCTTCTTC
>JAYRLF010000412.1:0-3493 GCA_041905385.1 Allosphingosinicella sp. | reverse complement strand
AGCGGGGCCTGAGGCCTAAAAGCGGCCCGGCAGCGTAGGGGAGCGTCGCTTCATGCACCGAAATCCATTCCGGCCGATGTCGCCGCACCTCACGATCTGGAAATGGGGCCCGCACATGCTGGTCTCGATCCTCCACCGCATCACCGGTGTCGGCCTGGCGACGCTGGGCGCCGGCCTGCTGGTCTGGTGGCTGCTCGCGGCTGCCGGCGGGCCCGATTCCTATGCGACCTTCGCCGGCTTCATGGGCTGGCTGCTCGGCCGCGACGCCGGCGCGAACGACGGGCTGGTCGACTGGCTGGTCTATCTGATCGGCGTCGGCGTCGGCGCCGGCCTGGTCTGGGCCTTCTGGCAACACACATTGTCCGGCCTGCGCCATTTCGTGATGGACCTGGGCGCGGGCTACGAGCTCAAGACCAACAAGAGGTGGGCGCTCGCGACGGTGGTCGGCGCGCTGCTGCTGACCGCCCTGACCTGGGCCTATTTCCTGTTCGGGAGGGGACAGTGAAGATGGAAACCCCGCTCGGCCGGGTCCGCGGCCTCGGCTCGGCGCGCTCGGGCGCGCATCATTGGTGGCTCGAGCGGTTGACCTCGGTCTCGACCCTGGTCCTGTTCATCTGGTTCATCGTCTCGCTGCTCCGGCTGCCGATGCTCGACCAGCCGACGGTTGTCGACTGGCTGTCCGGTCCGCTGGTGGCGGCGCCGATGGCGCTGCTGATCTTCTCGACCTTCTGGCACCTCAAGCTCGGCCTGATCGTCGTGATCGAGGATTACGTCCATGAGGAAGGCGGCAAATTGTTCTGGGTGACGGTCGTCAACTTCCTCGCCATCCTCGGCGCGGCGCTCGCCTTGTTCGCCCTCTTCAAGATCGCTTTTGCCGGGAGCGCCGCATAATGGCCGCAGCCTATCAGGTCATCGATCACGATTATGACGTCGTCGTCGTCGGCGCCGGCGGCTCCGGGCTGCGCGCGACGATGGGCGCCGCCCAGGGCGGGCTCAAGACCGCCTGCATCACCAAGGTCTTCCCGACCCGCAGCCACACCGTCGCCGCCCAGGGCGGCATCTCGGCCAGCCTCGGCAATATGGGCCCGGACCATTGGACCTGGCACATGTACGACACGGTCAAGGGCTCCGACTGGCTCGGCGACCAGGACGCGATCGAATATATGGTCCGCGAGGCCCCGGCCGCGGTCTACGAGCTCGAACATGCCGGTGTGCCGTTCAGCCGCACCAATGAAGGCAAGATCTACCAGCGCGCCTTTGGCGGCATGATGCAGAATATGGGCGAGGGGCCCCCGGCGCAGCGCACCTGCGCCGCCGCCGACCGCACCGGCCACGCCATGCTGCACGCGCTCTACCAGCAGAGCCTGCGCTACGACGCCGACTTCTTCATCGAATATTTCGCGCTCGACCTGATCATGGAGGACGGCGCGTGCCGCGGCGTCGTCGCGCTCTGCATGGAGGATGGCAGCATCCACCGCTTCCGCGCCCATGCCGTGGTGCTCGCGACCGGCGGCTATGGTCGCGCCTATTTCACCGCCACCTCGGCCCACACCTGCACCGGCGACGGCGGCGGCATGGTGCTGCGCGCCGGCCTGCCGCTCCAGGATTGCGAGTTCGTCCAGTTCCACCCGACCGGCATTTACGGCGCCGGCGTTCTGATCACCGAGGGTGCGCGCGGCGAGGGCGGCTATCTGACCAACTCCGAAGGCGAGCGCTTCATGGAGCGCTACGCGCCGTCGGCCAAGGACCTGGCCAGTCGCGACGTCGTCTCACGCTCGATGGCGATGGAGATGCGCGAAGGCCGCGGCGTCGGTCCGCACAAGGACCATATCTATCTCCACCTCGATCATATCGCGCCGGAGATCTTGGCCGAGCGGCTGCCGGGCATCACCGAATCCGGCAAGGTTTTCGCCGGCGTCGACCTGACCCGCCAGCCGCTGCCGGTCACGCCGACCGTGCACTATAATATGGGCGGCATCCCGACCAACTTCCACGGCGAGGTCGTGACGCTGAAGGACGGCAATCCGGACAGCGTCGTCCCCGGCCTGTTCGCGGTCGGCGAGGCGGCCTGCGTCTCGGTCCACGGCGCCAACCGGCTCGGCTCCAACTCGCTGATCGACCTCGTCGTGTTCGGGCGCGCGACCGGGCTCAGGCTCAACGAGATCCTCAAGGCCGGCACCGCGCACAAGCCGCTGCCCAAGGACGGCTCGGACCTCGCTTTGGCGCGGCTCGACAAGTTCCGCTTCGCCAGCGGCGGCTCGCCGACCGCCGAGATCCGGGTCGAGATGCAGCGCACGATGCAGGCCCATTGCGCGGTGTTCCGCACCGACGAGGTCCTCTCCGAAGGCGTCGACAAACTCGCCAAGACCTATGAGCGGATGCAGGACATCCACGTCACCGACCGCAGCCTGATCTGGAACACCGACCTCGTCGAGACGCTCGAGCTCGATAATCTGATCGCCCAGGCCAGCGTCACCATCGCCGGCGCGCTCAACCGCAAGGAAAGCCGCGGTGCCCACGCGCATGAGGATTATCCCGAGCGCGACGACAAGAACTGGATGAAGCACACGGTGGCCTGGTTCGACGGCTGGGGCGGCACGGGTGGGACGGTGCGGATTGATTACCGGCCCGTGCACGAATATACGCTCACCGACGAGATCCAGTATATCGAGCCGAAGGCACGGGTGTACTGATCCTTGCGGGCTTGCTGAGTCCGCATTGCACTTGGGCTCGGCGGGCTGAGTGGTCGGAGTGGCCTGTGGTTCCGTCTCCCGTGCGACTTGCGGTCCTTGCCGCGCTGGCGCTGCTCGCTTTGACCGCGCCTGGGACGGCGGTCGCGGACAGTTGGGTGGATCCGACGCGGGAGACCTATTGGTCTGGCGATCGAAGTGCCCGTTTCGTGGTTGTGCCAGGGCGCCAATCGGCAAATCGCGTCGATGGCGAATGGGATCCCTGCCAAAGTCATCGACGACCGGTCGGCAGCCTTTATCGGGCCGACGGGCGTGGCTCGATGCGGCGCGTCTGGCGCGGCCAACTGGCCAATTGCATCGCGCCCGTTTCCGCATTGGTTGCGCCGGGAGGACAGTATGTCGTCACCTTCGACAACTGGGCGGGGATTGGCGTCGGTCCCAATATCATCGTCATCTATGACGCAGCCGGCGCAATGGTTCGTTCGCTTGCGCTCCGGGATTTCCTACCGGACCATTATATACGTGCATTCGCCTGGTCCTATGGCTCGGTTTATTGGAGCGGCGAGCACCGATTCTCGCCGAGCGGCGAAAGTCTGATCCTCGCCGTCAGGGTGCCGAACGAGGCCGATATCGGGATTTTCGCGGCCGAGCGGCACATCGACTTCCAAATCGAACTGTCCAGCGGACGCGTCCTTCCTCCGGATCCGAGCGCATGGGCCAATGCATCCAACGAAGCCTGTCGAATCGTTGCGAGCAATCAGCCCGGATGGCACGTCCTTTACGACCCGCCGCATTCTCGTGAG
>JAYRLF010000022.1:0-21611 GCA_041905385.1 Allosphingosinicella sp. | reverse complement strand
CGACAGATTGCGAAAAAAATTTTGGAACGCGCTTGACGGCGCTTGAATGTTCCTGTAATGTTCCAAAACTCAATGATTGGAATTGCGCCCGCGACAGATCGATGTCGGCGGGCGTTTTCGTATCCGCGCCGGACCTCTCCTCCTGGCGCGGGCCCGCCCGGACCCCGGCTCGAACCCCCGACTTCGGCGCTGCCTCCCAAGCGCGAAGGGTGGTCGGCCGCGCGCGCGCCGGGCGGGCGCACTTCGCGACGTCCGGTGCGGCCGAGTCGGAGCATGAGCCGGATGCGAGGACCTATGGCGGCCAAGGAAGAGAAGGATGACGAGCCGCGGCCGGAAAGCGCATATGAGGCGCGCCCGCAGTTCGCAGATCTGCATAAGGAGGATCGGAAACGCTGGGCGATCGCCGTATGCCATCGGCGGGCGGGCAAGACCGTCGCCTGCATCAACGAACTGATCCGCAAGGCCGAGAAATGCGAGCGTGAAAATCCGCGCTTCGCCTATATTGCGCCGCATCTCAATCAGGCGAAGGACATCGCCTGGTCCTATCTGCTCGCCTTCACCGAGCATCACATGCCGCAGCGCAAGACGAGCGCGACCGAATTGTGGGTCGAGCTGCCGGCCAATGGCGCCCGCATCCGGATCTATGGCGCCGACAATCCGGATCGGCTGCGCGGCCTCTATCTCGACGGCGCCGTGCTCGACGAGTTCGGCGACATGGACCCGACCATGTGGACCCGGGTGCTGCGCCCGGCTTTGTCCGACCGCGAGGGCTGGGCGATCTTCATCGGCACGCCCAAGGGCCGCAACCTCTTCTGGCGGCTCTGGAACCAGGCCGCGGGCGACCCTGACTGGTTCACGCTCGAGCTGAAGGCGAGCGCGACCGGCCTGATCGCGGACAAGGAGCTGGCCGACGCCCGCAAGGCGATGAGCGACGACGAATATGCCCAGGAATATGAATGCTCGTTCGATGCGGCCGTGCGGGGCTCCTATTATGCGCGCGAGCTGCAGGCGGCCGAGGAAGGCGGGCGGATCAGCAAGGTACCGCACGATCCGCGGCTGCCGGTCCACACCGCCTGGGATCTCGGCATGGCCGACAGCACCGTCATCTGGTTCGTCCAGACCGTCGGCCGCGAGACCCGGCTGATCGACGTGCTCAAGGGCGAGGGGGTCGGGCTCGACTGGTACGCCCGCCGCCTCGCCGAGCGCGACTGGTTGTGGGGCAATCATTATCTGCCGCACGACGCCCAGGTGCGCGAGCTCGGCACCGGCAAGAGCCGGGTCGAGGTGCTGCACGAGCTCGGCATCAAGCCAATGATCTGTCCGAGCATTCCGCTCGAGGACGGCATCCAGGCGGCGCGGCTGCTGCTCGCGACCTGCTGGTTCGACGCGGAGAAATGCCGCGCGGGCCTGGAGGCGCTGCGCATGTACCGGCGCGAATGGGACGAGAAGGCGCAGGAATTCCAGGCGCGGCCGCTGCACGACTGGACCAGCCATTATGCGGACGCATTCCGCTATTTCGCGGTCGGGCATCAGCCGGCTGCGAGCGGCGGCGGGCCGCGGCGGCGAGATACGAGCTGGGTGATCTAGACTTTCGTACAAGAGGCGTTGCGGGCCTGGTTGCGGTTCGTCGACAGGATCCCTAGCTGAACGACATGGGCGGGGCGGAACCAGTGAGGGGCGCAGGCGCGCGGACCTCCGCGGCGATCGGGCTCCTGCTCGCGCTGATCCTATGCATGCTTGTCGGATCCATGGCGGATCCCGGCCGGACGTTGGCAATTGCCGCGCCCGCCGACTCGGTGATGGCCGACGAGCCCGATTTGTCCGTTGGCGAGGAGGCGGCGCTTGACGATCCGCCTCTCTTGGCCCTGGCGACGCCATCCAATCCCGTGGATGCGCCCTCTGCAACAGGCCATCGGAACGTCATCACCGCGCGATTTCCCTCTCGCCCCGTGGCGGGGCATCGCGCCCGAGCACCGCCGCGCGCCTGAGCGATGCGGGTGACGCCCGGCGGCGTCGTCTCAGCTTCCAGCAACCAGTTTTCAGGTGCGTCGCCCGGCGCACTCCCTCTGCCACTTGTGGGCGGCCGCCCGCCTGAAGGACCATGACATGAACAAGATCATCCTGGCGTTCGCCGCCATCGCCATCGCCTCCTGCCTGACCGTCTTCATGGTCGGTGCGAGCCACATGATCTGGTATTTCGCGATCTTCATCGCGATGATCAGCATCCTGACCCTGCTCGCATTGGTCGCGGCGGTGCATGGTCCCAAGCTGATGAACTGAGGTGGCCATTCGCGGCCGCGCCTGCGCCAGCGAGGGCCGGCGCCCAGCAAGGGACTGATCCTCGAGGGCTGGCCCATTTCTGGATCCCGGCCTTCGCCGGGAAACGGGCCATGGGTCGGCCTTCGCGGGGAGTTGCAGAGCTCCGCGCCAAGGCTCAAAGCCAAGGGATGCGCGCGCCCGCGATCCTGCTGCCCGGACTGCTTTGCGACGCCGCCTTGTGGCGGCCGCAGGTCGAGGCGCTTGCGGACGAGATGGCGGCGGGGATCGCCGACTTGACGCTCGACGAGACGGTCGCGGACATGGCCGAGCGCGCGCTGGCGGTGGCGCCGCCGCGCTTTGCGCTCGCCGGCCTGTCGATGGGCGGCTATGTCGCGCTCGAGATCATGCGGCGGGCGCCGCAGCGGGTCGAGCGGCTCGCCTTGTTCGCGACCAGCGCGGCGCCGGACACGCCGGCGCAATCGGCCGCGCGCAAGCGCTATATGGAGTCGCTGAAGCTCGGCCGCTTCCTGGGGGTCGGCCGCAAGCTGCTGCCGCGGCTGGTCGATCGATCGCATCTGTCAGGCCCGGTCGGCGATACCGTGCGGGCGATGGCCGAGCGGGTCGGCGGCGAGGCGTTCCTGCGCCAGCAGCGGGCGATCCTGACCCGGCCCGACAGCCGGCCGACGCTGGCGACGATCGCGGTTCCGACGATCGTGGTGGTCGGCGACGGCGACGTGCTGACGCCGCCGGCCCAGTCGCGCGAGATCCGGGACGGGATTGCGGGATCGACCCTGCACGTCCTGCCCGCCTGCGGGCATTTGCCAGCGCTCGAACGGCCGCATCGGGTGATCGGCCTGATGCGGGATTGGTTGGGGGGGCAGATATGACCGAGCTCGTCACCGAGCGGCTGCGCCTGCGGCCCGCGCGCCGCGACGACGTCGACGATCTCCATGCGATGTTCAGCGATCCGTTGGCGATGCGCTACTGGTCGTCACTGCCTCATGCCGAGCTGTCCGAGACGCGCGACTGGCTCGAGTCAATGATCGCGATCGCGCCGGACGAAGGCGAGGACTTCATCGTCGAGCTGGATGGGAGGGCGATCGGCAAGGCCGGTCTGCACCGCTTCCCGGTGATCGGCTTCATCTTCCACCGCGACACCTGGGGACGGGGGCTGGCGCGCGAGGCGCTCGGCGCCGTAATCGCGCGGGCCTTCGCCGTCCATCGGCTGCCGGCGATCATCGCCGACGCCGATCCGCGCAACGCGGCGTCGCTGCGGCTGCTCGAGCGGCTCGGCTTCGCCGAGACGCACCGCGCGGCGCGGACCTGGCTGGTCGGCACCGAATGGTGCGACAGCGTCTATCTGAAGATCGAGCGGCCCAAGGACTGAAGACGGCTTACTGGATGGTCTTCTGGATCGGCGATGCGAAGCCGACGTGGCGCAGCGAGCCGTCCTTCTGCAGCTTGAACTGGGCGTCGAGGATCTCGATGCCGCTTCCCGCCGGCGCGGGGCCGCCACGCAGCAGCGCGTCCGTGAAGGGCGTCGTCACCTGGACATCCGCGCCGGGTTCGCCCTTGCCCGCAGGCTTGTAGGCCAGGCTCGCCAGCCGGAACATGCGGCGCGGCTGCTTCGGATCGGATCGGCTCAGCGAGAGCCAGTCCGAGACGATCCAGTGCTGACCGTCGAACTCGATGATGTCGAGCTCGCGGGTCGAGCCGTCGTCGAGGGTCACAGCGGCCTTGGCGGTGTCGGCCATGGGTCGGGTCCTTGCTTGAACAGAAACGGTCGAACGACCCGTTCGCGAAGAATCGACCGGCTTTCAACACTTTTCGCCGTCCGGGCCAGCTGGTCCGCAACCGGGCGACGCCTTTTCAACCCGATTTTGCAGGAGTGACGATGATGGCACGACGCAGTGCGCGCGCGGGTGGCGCGTGTTCGCCGGCGGCGGCGGGGCTGGCCTACCCAGTGCCCGGCGACGACGGCGCCGCTTTGGCGCGGATCGCGGCCTTCTTCCGCCATCGCCATGCCGGAAGCTGGGAGCGGTTGCGGCTGTGCCCGTTGCAGCATGGGCTGGAGGAAATGGCCCAGCTGCTGAGCGGAGACGCGTGATGGCCGCGGACGGCGAGGCAAAGACCGAAGCGATGGACGAAACCGAGCTGGCGGCGCTGCTGGCCGCGCATGAGGCGGGTGCGATCGGCTATTTCACGTCCGAGATCGCGGCCGAGCAGGCGCGCGGGATCGACTATTATTATGGCCGCATGGACGATCTGCCGGCGCTCGACGGCTGTTCGTCGGTGGTCGACCACAGCGTCTCGGTGATGGTCGACAACGGCCTTGCCGCGATCCTGAAGCCGTTCGTCTCGGCCGACGAGGTCGTCGCCTTTACCCCGCGCGGGCCCGAGGACGCTGCCCAGGCGGAGCAGGCGACCGAATATGTGAATTACGTCATCAATTGCGACAATCCGGGATTCCGGATCCTGCACGACTGGTTCAAGGACGCGCTGCTGACCAAGGTCGGCGTCGTGAAAATCTGGTGGGAGGACCAGAGCCGGGCCGCGGTCCGAACCGTCCCGGTCGACGCCGCCGGCCTGCTCGAGGCACGGTCCACCGACGCCTATCTCGGCGAGGAAGAGGCGGGTCCGGGCCTGTTCGCGGTGCGGCTGCAGGAGGTTGTCGCCGACGGGCGGGTGCGGATCGAGAATGTCCCGCCCGAGGAATTCCTGGTCTCGCCGCTGGCGCGGTCGTTGGAAAGCGCGCCTTATGTCGCGCACCGGCCGGGCAATTTCACGCGGTCCGACCTGATCGAGATGGGAGTCGAGCCGGCTTTGGTCGAGGGCCTTCCGGCGGCCGGGCTCAATCCGCAGGGCGAGGAGAGCCGGACGCTGGCGCGCTATCGCGACCAGCATCCCTCGACCGCGCTCGGGACGGGCGGATCCCAGGACAAATCGCGCGACGTGATCGCGGTGCTCGACGAATATGTCCGGGTCGACTTCGACGGCGACGGCATCTCGGAATTGCGCCGGGTCGTGCGGGTCGGCGACACCATCCTCCTCAACGAGGCTGTCGACGAGGCGCCGTTCGCCCTGCTCTGTCCGGTGCCGATGCCCCACAAGATCTATGGCCGCTCGGTCGCCGACCTGGCGCTGGAGGGCCAGAAGGTCTCGACCGCGATCATCCGCCAGACGCTCGACAATCTCTACCGGTCGAACAATCCGCGGCCCGAAGTGCCGGACACGGCGGTCAACGAAAGCACCTGGGACGATCTCGCCGACAGCGCCCCGGGGGCGGCGATCCGGACCCGACTGCCCGGGCAGATGCAGTTCTTCGTGCTGCCGTTCAGCGCCGACAAGAGCTTCGCGATGCTCGAGGCGATCGCCCGCCAGACCGAGGAGCGGACCGGCATCCTTCGCAAGGGCCACGGCTTCAACGCTGAGGCGCTGCGCAAGAACGGCGCCGACACCGCCACCCAGGCGGCGATCGACGAGAACAGCCGCAACGAGCGCGCCGAGATGATCGCCCGGATCTTCGCCGAGACCGGGGTCAAGCGGCTGTTCCGGCTGATCCTCAAGCTCCTCGTCGCGCACCAGCCGCGCGAGCGGGTGATCCGGCTGCGCGGCCAATGGGTGCCGGTCGATCCGAGCGGCTGGAATCCCGACATGGACCTTTCGATCTCGGTCGGCCTCGGCATCGGCAACAAGGCCGAGCAGGTCGAGCAGGCGAGCGTCGCCCTGCAGCTCCTCGAGCGGGTCCAGCGCACGCCGTTCGGCTGGCTGATCGGGCCCGAGCATGTGCACAAGGCCTGCATGCGGCTGTTCGCGGCCGCCGGCATCAAGAATGCCGCCGACTATATCGGCGACCCGAGGCAGCTGCAGCCGCCGGCGCCGCAGCCGAGCGCCGACATGGTCAAGGCCGAGCGCGAGGCGGCGGATGCGGAGCTGCGCAACCGGATCGAGCAGACCAGGGCGATGGCGGCGATCCGGCTCGAGCGCGAGAAGGCGTCGGCCGAGGCGGCGCTGGCGCGGGAGAAAGCGGCGTTCGAGGCGCGGCTGGCCGAGGCGAAGCTCGCCTTCGAGCGCGAGCTGGCCGCGCGGCGCGCGGACGGGCAGGCCGGTCCAGATCCGCAGCTGGCCGAGGTTCGGCCGGGCGGGGACCTTTCGGAATGAACACGGAGGAGCGCGCCGCCCGCGCTGTCGCGATCCGCGCCCTGCTCGACGATCCGAACGTCAGGGCAGCATTCGCGCAGGTCGAGGCCGACCTGACCGGCGAATGGCGGCGCTGCTTCGACGCCGCCGAACGCGAGAATCTGTGGCGGGCATTGAACGTGATGGACCGGCTGCAGACCTGGCTTCGCTCGGGGGCGAGCGCGGACCTGACAGCGGTCAGGCGAGTCAAATAGCGCGACTCGTTCGCTGATGTGAGCGCTGCTTTTCCGGCGATCGCGCAGAAGAAAAGGGCGGCGCGTCGCCGCGCCGCCCAGAGCGGGCCGCCCGGTGTCGGCGGCCCGAAAACCAATCGCCCTACGCCAGGGCGAAATCGTAGGTGACGCCGGCGACCTGGAGATCATCGATATAGGCGACGTTGGTGCCGTTGCCGGAGCCGAGCGCGATCGACCAGCCGAGGACGAGGCTGTCTTCGTCAAATGCGAGGCCGCCGACCACGCTGTGGCCGTCCGCGTCCGCCCAGTCGCTAAGCTCGGTCATGTTGGCGATCTGGTCCCAATTGGTGCCGTTCGACCGCTGCCAGGCGACCCAATCGTCGCCGGACAGGTCGGCGGTCTGCCAGGCGTCCTGGGTGGTCGCCGGCAACCCCTGATAGGCATATTCGAAGACGAGCTCGCCGCGGTCTCCCGTGGTCGACAGATCGCCATCGGCGTCGATCAGGAGCCGGACGACGGGGATGACGTCGGTGCGGTCGGAGCTTTCGAGATAATAATCGAAGCTGAGCTCATCGAGCTCGCCGAGGGTGAACTGATTGTCGGAATCGTAGACATCGGTGACGCGAAGCCGGCCATTGTTGCTGTCGGTCTCGAGCCGGAGCGCGCCGTCGCTGCCGTCGCCGGGACCGTCGACGGTCGAGAGCGAGCCCTCGCGCACCTCGGTGAACAGGCTGCTGCCGTCGGCCAGGACGGTCGGGCCGGAGCCGGCGTTGGTCGCGCTGTCATTGTCGACGTCGATGCCGAGCAGGCGGATCGTGAAAACGCCGTCGGCCATGGCCTCGTCGCCATGCTTGAGGTGGCCGAGGCCTTTGCCATTGCCGTGACTGGTGTGGCCTTTGCCGCGGCCAGGACCTTCTTCGACGATGTAAGAGGTGATGGGCATCACTGGTTCTCCCGGAACGATTGTTACGCAAACGACCCGAATCCTTATGTTTTTCGGGAGTCGCGGAATTGGTTAACGGCCTCCGGACCGGCGGAGTCCAGCAAACTGGATCAAGACGCGCGCAGATCGCCCCGGATCGGTGTCATCTCGCCCCGCCCGCCACAGGCCGAGATCTGCAAATCGGGCCGCGGGGCGCCGTTGGTGAGATGACGAGGACCTCGAAGGCGGCGCGCATGGCCGGCGCGCCGCCTTCTCCAGTCGGACCGGACCTCGCATTGGCATGATTATCGGATCGGGTCGGCGGGAGGGTGCTGCCGGAGCCGCGGAGCGTAAAGTTACCCGAAGATAGGATCGGTCGCGCGTCCAGGATCCGAACCGGCGCGTGAGCCTCGCACGACATCCCCGCCGCCGGGCAGGCGGCATCAACCGAAGGAACGATCATGACCGACACTGCCCAGCCGCTTGCGGCAGCAGAACCCTCCGTCCTGTCGAGAGACGATGCGCTTGCCGAGGCGGCACAGGCCTTCAAGGTCTCTCTCGGCCAAGCCAAACCCGATCCGGCCGATTTCGGTCCGGCCGGGCCCGAGCCGGGCGCCCCCGCCGCGGATGCGGTGCCGGCGGAACATGACGATATCGACGCGCCCCGTCCGGCCGATCCGGCCGGCGACGACGCGGAGAGCCCGGATCCGGGCGGCGATCCCGACGCGGCAGCCGACGAGGCTCAGCCCGACGCGATCGACCTGCCCCGATCCTGGCCCGCGGACAAGGCGGAGCTGTGGACGTCGCTGCCACCCGAAGCGCAGGCGGTGATCGCCGAGCGCGAAGGACAGCGGGACGCCGCAGTGAGCCGCGTCATCCCGCTGCTGGTCCTCGCATTGCTGACCGCCGCCTGCGCTGGGCGCGACCGGCCCGAGCCGCAGATCCGCACGGTGGAGGTCCAGGTGCCGGTGCCCCAGCCCTGCGACGCCGCCGGCAGGATCGGCGCGGCGCCCGATTATCCCGACAGCGACCAAGCATTGCGCGGCGCGCCCACCCTGTTCGATCAGGTCCGCATCCTGCTGGCCGGACGCTTGCTGCGCATCGCGCGCGGCGATGCGCTGGAGCGGGTCGTCGCGACCTGCAGCCGCTGACTTTTTGGGCCGCTCTGGGGCATTTTTCCGGAGCCGCGCCCGAACTCTGCGGAACAGCGGTCCGTCCCGGCGATTGAGAACAGGTCGTGTGGGAGTTCCAATGAGCGAGAAACTGTCGGTGCTGCTGGTCGAGGATGACTGGCTGATCCGCGAGGATATGGCGCAGTCGCTTCGCGATGGCGGCTGCGAGGTCCAGCTCGCCGCCGATTATGGCGAAGCGCTGCTGGCGCTGGAGGAGGAGCCCCGAACGGCCGTGCTCGTTACCGATATCGATTTTCGCGGCCCGCGTTCCGGCCTCGAGCTGGTCGCGGCAATCCGGTCGCGTCGGCCGGACATCGGCGTGATCGTCCTGTCGGGCAAGGTGCGCCCGCCGCGCGGCGCCCTGCCCGGCGACGTTCTCTTCTGCACCAAGCCGTGCGCGCCCGGGGCCCTGCTCGAGCTGGTCAGGGCCTGCCGCGACTGGGATTCGCTCGGCACCCGCGCGGAAGGCGCTTCGGCCGGGACCGTTTCCTAGGCTTCCGCTGACCTGCTCGAACGTCTTCGGCACGATCGCGTCAAAAGCAGCCGACTTGATCTCCTCGCTATCCTAGTGTATTACTACACCAATACACAAGGAGCGAGCGATGAGCTATCGCGGCGCGCGGCGCCTCCACATCCTCTTGATGAGCTGGCTCACGGTCACCTTCGTCGCGGCTTGGCTGCCGTTCGTGCGCGGCGCGATGGACGGGCCGAGCTATCGCTGGGGCGGCAGCCTGTTCGGCCTGCAGTTCGGCGGGGCGGGGCTGGGCGGCGATTATTGGTATGCGGCCGCGATGGCGGCGGTCGGGCTCGGCTTCCTGCTGCTCGGCTGGCGGCGGCCGAACGGGCCGTTCCGGCTGCTGCTCGTCGCCTGGCTGGCGCTGATGTTCGCCGACACGCTCTATAATGTCGCCACCGCGCCCGAAGCCTATCGCCTCCGCGGCGACACGCTCGGCCTCGACCTTGACCTGGCGATCGTCGCGCCGGCCTTCGCCGCGGCGATGTGCGGGGTCGCGCTCTACTGGCTGCAGCAGGCGCCGAACCTGCCGGTGCCGCCACTGGCGCGCGCCAATATCGTCCTGGTCGCGATCGCGGTCGCGCTGCTGCCGATCCAATATGCCCTGCTCAGCACGGGCCAGGGCCAGGACAGCAACGACGTGGTCGGCGTGCTGGTGACCATGGCGGGCTGGGCCGCGCTCAGCGCAGGCCTCGGCCTGTGGCGCAATCCCGCACGAGCCGGGCAGCCGCTCCAGGCGATGTGAGGCGCCCGGTCCCCGGTTGCGCAGTGTCACTGCAACTGTCATAGTTAGCGCTAACAGCAAAGCCGCGGAGGGGGGATGTCGCCGGCCGATCTCAGCATGATCTTCCTGTTCCAGCTGTTCGTGATCGTCGCGGCGGCGCGCGCGCTCGGCTGGCTCGTCAAGACGCTGTTCGGGCAGCCCCAGGTGGTCGGCGAGATGATCGCCGGCCTGCTGCTGGGCCCATCGCTGTTCGGCGCGATCGCGCCGGACCTGCAGGCGACCCTGTTCCCCGCCGAAACCCGCCCGACCCTTTATGTCGTCGCCCAGCTCGGCATCGGCCTCTACATGTTCCTGGTCGGGCTCGGCTTCAACCGATCGCATTTCCGCGACAATGCCGGCAGCGCCGGGGCCGTCTCGATCGCCGGCATGGCGGGGCCGTTCCTGGCCGCCGTCCTGCTCGCGCCCTGGCTGGTCGGACAGGGGCTGATGTCGCCGCGACTCGATACGCTCCAGGCGACCCTGTTCATCGGCGCCTGCATCTCGATCACCGCCTTTCCGATGCTGGCGCGGATCATCGAGGAGCGCGGCATCTACCGCGCGCCGCTCGGGACCCTGACCCTCTCGGCCGGCGCGATCGGCGACGCCGGCGCCTGGATGGTGCTCGCCGTGGTGCTCGCCACGTTCGGAGCCGGGACGGCCCTGGCGGTGAAGGCGATCCTCGGCGGCACCCTGTTCGCCGTGCTCGTGCTCGGCCTCGGGCCAAGGATGCTCGCCCCGCTCGGCGCGGCGGCGGAGCGCGCGGGCGGCGTCGGCCAGGGGCTGCTCGGCATCGTGATGATGCTCGCATTGCTCGCCGCCTTCGCGATGGACTGGGCCGGAATGCACGCCGTGATCGGCGGCTTCCTGCTCGGCGTCGCCATGCCGCGGGGCGTGCTGGCGCGCCAGGTGCGCGCGAAGCTGGAGCCGATCACCAGCGTGCTGCTGGTGCCGATCTTCTTCACTTATTCCGGCCTCAACACCGAGCTTGCCGTCGTCGCCGATCCGGCCATGCTTCCGGCCGCTTTGGCTATTCTGGTCGCGTCGATCCTGTCCAAGTTCGGCGCCTGCTGGGCGGCGGCGCGGCTCACGGGCCAGGACAATGCGACCGCGCTCGGCATCGGCGCGTTGATGAACGCACGCGGCCTGATGGAACTGATCATCATCAATATCGGCCTGCAGCGCGGCATCATCGGCGTCGAATTGTTCTCGATGATGGTCCTGATGACCGCGGTGACGACCTTCATGGCCTCGCCCTTGTTCGAGTTGGTCTACGGCCGCGAGGCGCGGGCGCGCGGCGAGCTCGGCGTTCTCAACGACTCCGGCGAGAATGAGAGCGCGGCCGTGCCGGATTCCAAGGCCGCCGGCTGATCCGGGCGGAGCTTATCGCGCCCGCAGCGCCGTCGCGATCGCGACGATCCCGTTCATCAGATGGCCGACCCGGACATTCTCGTCTTCGGCATGCTGGTTGTTGTCGTGGTTCCACAGGCCGAGCGTCACGGTGGGCGCGCCGAGCTCCTGGCGGATCAGATAGAGGGGAAGGCTGCCGCCGAGGCTCGGCAGCACCACCAGCGGTCCGTCGGCACGCAGCGCCTGCTCCAGCCCGCGCGGCAGCAGATGGTCGAGCGGCGTACGCTCGGCCGGATAGCCGGGCTCGCGTGTGACGGTGGCGATGCGCGAGAAACGCTGCCGCTCTTCCATCGTCGGCGCGCGGTCGAGCACTTCATAGCCCTGGGCGCGGATATGGGCGATCACCCGGTCGACCTGGCGGACCGGATCGTTGCCGAGCACCAGCCGGAGATCGAGCGTCGCGGTCGCGGTCGTCGGGATCACGTTGCGCGCCGCGTCGCCGACGTCCGCGCTGCGAAAGCCGTTGATGTTGAGCGAGGGCTGCTGGATCAGTTCGGTCAAGGTTGCGCCGTCGCCCTCGGTCCAGCCGAGGCCGAGCTCGCGGCGCAGCTGCGCGTCGGGCGCCGGCACGCCGGCGATCGCCCGCCGGTCGGCCTCGGTCAGCGGCACGACGTCGTCATAGAAGCCGGCGATCGTCACCCGGCCGGTCGCGTCCTTCATCGAGGCGAGCAACTCGGCGAGCATCATCGCCGGATTGGGCGCCCAATTGCCGTAATGGCCGCTGTGCAGCGGCCGCACCGGCCCGTGGACGGTGACGTCCATATTGATGTCGCCGCGTACTCCGAGGACGAGCTGCCGCGGCCCCGACTGATGCGCCGGGCCGTCGACGATCAGCCAGCCGTCGGATCGCAATGTGTCGCGGTGGCGGCGGAGCAGGGCGGCGAGATTGGGCGATCCCGCTTCCTCCTCGCCTTCGAAGACGATCTTGAGATTGAAGGCCGGCCGTGCGCCTTCGGCGCGAAGCGCATCGACCGCGGCGAGAATCGCCATCACGCCGGCTTTGTCGTCCGAGGCGCTACGGGCGTAGATTCGCCAGTCGTCGGTCACGGCGCGGCTTTCGGCCGGCAAGGGCACGGGCTGCGTGCCGGGCTGCGGCACGCCGGAGAACAAGGCCGGCGTGAAGGGCGGCGTCACGCGCCAGTCCGCCGGCGTCACCGGCTGGCCGTCATAATGGGCGTAGATGACGAGCGTCCGGCGCGCCCCCGGCACCAGCCATTCGCCGTAGATCAAGGGCGGCGCCTGGCCGTCCTCGCTTTCGAGCAGGCGCGGGGCGAGCCCGCGGCGCTGCATCATCGCCGCGATATGCGCCGCATTGCGGCGGATGTCGGCGCGGTTCGAGGCGACGTTCGGGATCGCCAGCAGCTCGAGATATTCGCGCAGGACCTCGCCGCGATTCGCGGCGACCCAATCGCGCGGCGCTGCCGATGCCGGGGCGGCGAGCATGACCAGAAGCAGAGTCAGCCAACGCATCTTCCAGCGCAATTTCGCATCCCCTCCGATTGCCGAGCGGCTTGCTCCCACGCTAAGCGGGGCGGGTCAATCGCATCGCCCGGGGCCGCCTCACATGAAATTCTTCGTCGACACCGCCGACACCGCCGAGATCCGCGACCTTGCCGAGACCGGCCTGCTCGACGGCGTCACCACCAACCCGTCGCTGGTCCAGAAATCGGGCCGCGACTTTCTCGAGGTGGTGCGCGAGATTTGCGGGATCGTCGCCGGGCCGGTCTCGGCCGAGGTGGTCGCGACCGAGCATGATGCGATGATGCGCGAGGCCGAGATCCTGCGGAAGATCGCCGACAACATCACCGTCAAGGTGCCGCTGACGATCGACGGCCTCAAGACGTGCAGGAAGCTCACCGGCGACGGGACGATGGTCAACGTCACCTTGTGCTTCTCCGCCAACCAGGCGCTGCTCGCCGCCAAGGCCGGCGCGACCTTCATCTCGCCCTTCGTCGGCCGCCACGACGATGTCGGCTATCCGGGCATGGAGCTGATCGCGGACATCCGGCTGATCTACGACAATTACGATTTCCCGACCCAGATCCTGGTCGCCAGCGTGCGCAACCCGATCCACGTCCACGACGCCGCCAAATTGGGCGCCGACGTGATGACCGCGCCGCCCTCGGTGATCCGGCAATTGTTCAAGCATCCGCTGACCGACAACGGCCTCAAGGCCTTCCTCGCCGATTGGGAAAAGACCGGCCAGAAGATCAGCTAGCGGCCGGCTGCAGCGGTGGGGCAGTTCTGCCACACTGCGTCCTTCGCGGTTGTTTCGGGTAGCGATTCCAATCGCTTCTTAACCATATCCGGGTTAGTCTCCGAACCATGGGACGAGTGATCAGCTTCGAGAATCACGCGCTGGCGAATCTGCGCGCCCGCGTCGCCGCGGCCGAGGAGGCGAATCAGGACCTGATCGCTTTCGCGCGCGGCCATAGCGGCGCTGTCCACTCGATCCACGAGGCGGTGCTGGCGGCGATCGAGGCCGAAGGGCTCGATCATTTGCTCCACATCGTCACCCAGGAATGGCCGCAGATCCTCGGGCTCGACGCGGTTGCGGTCGCGCTCTGGGCCGGCGACACCGGTGTTCGCGCGGACGCGTCGGGGCTGCAGTTCGTCAATCCCAAATTGATCGAGCGCTCGATGGGCGGCTTCGACGGCGTGCTGCTGCGCGGCGTCGAGCGCGGCCATCCCCTGTTCGGTCCGGCCTGCGAGCTGATCCGTGCCGAGGCGCTGATCCGACTCGCCAGCGAGCCGCCGCTGCCGAACGGCCTGCTCGCGCTCGGCCAGCGCGGCCCGCAATGTTTCGAGACCCCGCACGGCCATGAGCTGCTCCAGTTCCTCGGCCGCGTGCTGACCCGCTGCCTGAGCCGGTGGCTGATTCCTTAGCGGACAATCCCGCGCGGACGCTTGTCCGGCGCTGGCACGATCATTTGAGCCTCGAGCGCCGTCGTTCGGTTCACACGGTCCGCGCCTATGTCGCGACCGCGCATCGCCTGGTCGATTTCCTCGCCGACCATCTCGGCGGTCCGATCGATGGCGCCGCCCTGCTCGCGCTCCAGCCTTCGGATCTGCGTGCCTATCTCACCCGTCGCCGCGCCACCGGATTGTCCAATGCCTCCGCCGCGCGCGAGCTTTCGGCGGTGCGCGCTTTCCTGACCTTTGCCGCGACCGAGCAGGGATGCGAAGCCGCGCCGCCGCGGGTGAAGGGGCCGAAGAAGCCGCGCAGCGTGCCGCGCCCGATCTCGCCGGACGAGGTGGTGGCGCTGGCCGAGGAAGCCGGCGAGGAGGCGTCCGACCCGTGGATCGCCGCGCGCGACGAGGCGGTGCTGATGCTGCTCTACGGCTCGGGCCTGCGTGTCGCCGAGGCGCTCGGCCTGACCGGCGCGGCGCTGCCGCTCGGTGAGGCGCTCAGCGTTACCGGCAAGCGCAACAAGACTCGGATCGTGCCGCTGCTGGCGCCGGTCCGCGAGCGAATCGAATCCTACCTTGCTCTATGCCCCTATGCGGCGGATCGCGACGCGCCGCTGTTCCGCGGCGCCCGCGGCGGTCCGCTGCGCGGCGAAATCGTCCGCCGCGCGGTCCGCAAGGCCCGCCGGACACTCGGGCTGTCCGAACGGACGACGCCGCACGCGCTGCGCCACAGCTTCGCCACCCACTTGCTCGGCCGCGGCGCCGACCTGCGCTCGCTGCAGGAGTTGCTCGGCCACGCCAGCCTGTCCTCGACCCAGATCTACACCGCGGTCGATGCGGCGCATCTGCTCGATGTTTACAGGAACGCGCATCCGCGCGCCTGATCTTCGGCCAGAAAGCGTATCATCACCGTAAGCAGGGGGCCATGAACACAGAGCGGTCGTGCCCAACCGTCGTTTTCATGGCTTCCGGATTTCGCCGAATTGACTCAGTTGAGGAGCTCAATTTTCCGCTGCGACCGCGGCCAGCAGATCGCGCACCAGCAAGCCGCGATGCTGCCGCGCCACCCGGTCCAGCGGCAGACGGTAGAGGGCACGCAGGAAGGCAACGTCCCATTCAGTGATTGCCCGGGTCGCCGCAGGGTCGCTCGAGAACATGCCGAGGATGGACGCCGGCGAGGCGAAGTCATTCTCGCGGATTTCGGCGAAGGCGACCATTGCGGCAAAATCCGCGACCGCTGCGAGCGGGAGGCCCTCGGCGCGGTTTGCGTCAATCACCACCGTCGCGGCCAGCAGGGCCCGCGCCACCTGGGTGCTCACGATGCTGCTATTATACTGGTAGGTGGCCGGCACATCCGGCAGCGGCGGCCCGGTTCCGGCACCGTCCTGGGACGAAAAGGGCACCGCGCTGGTCCCCGCGCTCATGCCGTGCCGGCTTCGCATGCCGGTTGTGTACCACCAGCGGATCGGTGCCGTACCCTGCAGCAACCGCGCGCGCGTCTCGCCGCTCGCTTCGGCCAAGCGGCGCGGTGCCCGAGCTGCGATGCCCTGGACGAGCGCGTCCGCGTCGCTCGTGAAGCTGACCAGGACGTTGGCCTGGCACGCGCCCCGCGCCACCGGGATGCCAGCGGCCGCGGCGTTGCGCGCCATCCGCGCCGCGACGATGCCGCCAATCTCGTCGGCGATGCCGGTGACCCGGATGCAGACCGGATCGGTCCAGCGCGCGACCGGCCTGTCGCCGGCCGCAACGCCGGTGCCCTGGATGAACGCGATCGCCTGGCGGCGCGCTTCCTCGCGCGACTGGCGCGCGCCGGTGACGACGATCGGACCTCCGTCTTCGGCGCCGGGCTCGCGCGCGCCGCGGCCCGTGCCCGAATGTGCCGGTAGCGAAAGCGCCATGGCGGCGCCCGCCAGCGCCGGCAGCAAGGAGAGGCTCGTCATTCAGCCATGCTGGCGAACAATCGGACCGAGATCAATTGCGCGGCCTTGCGGAAAACAATGCGCCTAGCGGTGCCGCCGGCCCCATGTGAGCTGGCGCCAGACGTAGGTCAGCACGATCGCGGCGACCACGACCGACGAGAGCGGCCCGACCACCTCCTCGATCTTCGCGAACCGCCGGCCGAGCAGGAAACCGGCCGCGGCGAGCGCGCCGCTCCAGAGGGCGGTGCCGAATGTCGACCAGAGCAGGAATTTGAGCAGCTGCATGTGCACCAGCCCGGCCGGCACCGAGATGAAGGTCCTCAGCGTCGGCAGCATCCGGCCGACGAAGACGATACCGGCGCCGAACCGGCCGAAGGCGCGTCGCACCTTCTCGACATCGTACCAGTCGAGCGTCAGCCAGCGGCCATGGCGGTCGATGAACGCCTTGAAACGCACGAGACCGACCGAGCGGGCGAGCAGATACCAGAGCAGATTGCCGGTCATCGCGCCGGCAGTGCCGCTGGCGATGACGCCGCCGAGGCTCATCGGCCCGTGCGCCGCGCGAATCCCGGCGACCGGCATGATCACTTCGGACGGGATCGGCGGAAACACCGTTTCCAGCAGCATCAGCAGGAACACGCCGAAATAGCCTGACGCGTCGATCAGGCGGATCACCCAGTCGTTCATGGGGACTCAGCGGATCCTGGCTTCGATCGCGTCCCAGATCAGCGCCGGCGTATCGGTGCCGTTGAACTTGTCGATCGCGACGATCCCGGTCGGCGAGGTGACGTTGATCTCGGTCAGCCACTCGCCGCCGATCACGTCGATGCCGACGAACAGCAGGCCGCGCGCCTTGAGCTCCGGCCCGAGCGCGGCACAGATCTCCTGCTCGCGCGCGGTGAGATCGGTCTTGGCCGCCTTGCCGCCGACCGCGAGGTTGGAGCGGATCTCGCCTTCGCCGGGAATGCGGTTGACCGCGCCGGCGACCTCGCCGTCGACGAAGACGATCCTCTTGTCACCCTCGGCCACCGCCGGGAGGAAGGCCTGGATCACGTGCGGCTCGCGATAGGCGGTATTGAACACCTCGATCAGCGAGGCCAGATTCTCGCCGCCGGCCCCGACCTTGAATACCGCCTTGCCGCCATTGCCGTGCAGCGGCTTCACGACGATCTCCCGATGCTCGGCGAGGAAGTGGCGGGCCGCGCCCAGCGAGCGGGTCAGCATGGTCGGCGGCATGAAGCGCGCATAATCGAGCACCCACACCTTTTCCGGTGCGTTGCGCACGCTCGCCGGATCGTTGACCACCAGGGTCTCGCTCTGGATCCGCTCGAGCAGATGGGTGGCGGTGATGTAGCCGAGGTCGAACGGCGGATCCTGGCGCATCAGCACGACGTCGACGTCGCGGCCGAGATCGAGGATGCGCGGCTCGCCGAACGCAAAATGGTCGCCCTTCACGCGCTGGACCGTGACCGGATGGCCCATCGTGTAGAGCCGATTGTCCTGCCAGGTCAGGTCCTGCGGCGCATAATGATAGAGCGTGTGGCCGCGCGCCTGGGCGCCGAGCATGATCGCGAAGGTCGAATCGCCTTCGATGTTGATGCTCTCGAGCGGGTCCATCTGGACGGCGACGCGCAGCGACATTCGAGCTCCTCTTCCCCGGCGGGCGAGGCCGTCATCTAGGGATCGGGCCGCGCTCTGTCACCCATGCCACACATTGACCAAGTGGCGCGGCAGCCGCCCCGGCAGGAGGAACATCGCGTCGATCCGGATCGTGTCGCCGGGACGGCCGTAGCGAACCGCCAGCGCCTCGGCAGCCCGGGCGACGCGGCGCAGGCGATAATCGTCGAGCGCGATCGCGGCCGCGGCTTCGCCGGCGCGCGCCTTGACCTCGATGAAAGCGAGCGTGCGGCCGCGGCGCGCAATCAGGTCGACCTCGCCGACCGGCGTGCGCACCCTTTGCCCGAGGATCCGCCAGCCCTTCAGCCGAAGCCACCAGGCGGCGATCGTCTCGGCGCGCCGGCCGCCCTGTTCCGCGCGCCGGCGATTCATTTGAGCTTCTGCGCCCGTTCGTAGGCCAGCCGCTTCGGCACATTCAGGATCCGCGCCGCCTCGGCGGCGGCGCGCGACGGCGTGTGGTCGGCAAGAAGCTCGGCGAGCAGCGCATCGATCTCGGCCTCGCCGGCCGGCGCGGCGGCGATCGGTGGGCCGACGACGATCACGATCTCGCCCTTCGGCGCCGCGTCGCGATAGCGGTCGGCCAGGACCGCCAGGGTTCCGCTCACCGTCTCCTCGAACGCCTTGCTGATCTCGCGCGCCACCGCGGCGTCGCGATTGCCAAGGCCCCCCGCAAGGGCTGCGAGTGTCGCGCCCAGCCGCGGACCGCTTTCGTAGAAGATCAGGCTGCCGGGAAAGGAGGCAGTCTCGGCGATCGCGGCGGCGCGTTGCCCCGGCTTGGCCGGCAGGAAACCGAAAAAGGCGAAGCGGTCGGTCGGCAGGCCGGCCAGAGTCAGCGCCGCGATCGCCGCGCATGGTCCCGGTATCGTCGTCACCGCGACGCCGGCCGCCCGCGCGTCGCGCACCAGCTTGAAGCCTGGATCGGAGATGAGCGGCGTGCCGGCGTCGGAGACCAAGGCAATCGCCTTGTCATGCATCTGCGCGACCAGGCCCGGACGCACCGCATCGGCATTGTGATCGTGATAGGGGGTCATCGGCCGGCGGGCGCCGAGATGGTTGAGCAATTTGGCGGTCACCCGGCTGTCTTCGACCGCGATCAGGTCCGCATTGGCGAGGACGGAGGCGGCGCGCGGGCTGAGATCGGAAAGATTGCCGATCGGCGTCGCGACGATATAGAGGCCGGGTTCGAGCTTATCGTGCATGGGAAATCGCGTCATGGCATCGCTCTCGCTCCGTCCGCAAGCTTATGGGATGTCCGGTCTGCTGAAGCTCGCCGGTTTCGCGCTGGTGACGATCGCCATCGCCGGCTGCGTGCCGCGCTCGCGTCCGATCCAGCCGCCGCCGACCGAGACGCCAGGTGAGGAGCCGGACCTGCCGAGCCGGCTGCCGCGCGACGAGACCCGCAACCGCGTCGCGGTGCTGGTGCCCTTGTCCGGCGCCAATGCGAGCCTTGGCCAGTCGATCCTCAACGCCGCCAATCTGGCGTTGCTCGACAGCGCCCAGCTTCCGGGCGGCTCGCGCATTCGGATCACGGCTTACGACACGAATCGCGCCGGTGGCGCCGCGGCGGCGGCCAATGAGGCGCTGGCCGAAGGCAGCGGCCTGTTCCTGGGGCCGCTGCTCGCCGAGGACGCCCGTGCGGTCGCGCCGATCGCGCGCAGCGAAGGCGTGCCTGTGATCGCCTTCTCGAACGACACCAGCGTCGCCGGCGTCGGCGTCTATGTGCTCGGCTTCAATCCCGGCCAGGCGATCGACCGCGTCGTCGGCTATGCCCGCTCGCGCGGCGTTCAGCGCGTCGGCGCCCTGGTCCCGTCCGGAACTTATGGCGAGCGCGCGACCGAGGGCGTGACCCGCGCGCTCGAGGCGTCGGGCGGCAGCCTCAGCGGCATGCAGACGTTCGACCGGACCGCGGCGAGCCTGCGCGCCGCCGCCACCCGCCTCAACGCCCAAGGCCGGCACGATGCCGTGCTGATCGCCGACGGCCCGCAGATCGCGCTCCAGGCGGTGCCGATCGTCCGCCAGCCCTCGCCCCAGCCGCGCATCCTCGGCACCGAATTGTGGGCCGCCGATAGCAATCTCGGCGCCAATGCCGGCCTGCGCGGCGCCTGGTTCGCGGCGCCGTCCGACGCCAATTTCGCGGCTTTCCGCAACCGCTATCGGGCCCGCTACAATGCGGCTCCGTTCCGGCTGTCGACATTGGGCTATGATTCGGTTTTGCTCGCCGTGCGGATCGCGGCGGACTGGCAGATCGGCCGCCGGTTCCCGGCCCGCGCGCTGCGCGATTCGACCGGTTTCGCCGGCGTCGACGGCGCCTTCCGTTTCGGCCGCGACGGCGTTGCCGAACGGGCGCTGGAGGTGCGCGAGGTCGGGGCGACCGGAACGACCGTGGTCTCGCCCGCACCGCGCGGGTTCAACTGATCCCGGTCAGCCGCGGACGATCTCGGCGAGGATGCGGTCGAGCAGCAGCATTCCCGCGTCCGTGACCGAAAGCCGTGTGGCGGTCCGGACGACCAGGCCCTGATCGCTCAATCGGTCGACGGCCGCCTCGTCGACGAGCGAGGCCGCCGGAACCTGGGCGATCGCCGCGACCCGTTCGAGGTCCACGCCTTCGGCAAGCCGCAAGCCCATCAGCAAGGCTTCGACGCCGCGTTCCGCCGGCGCGATCGTCTCTTCCTCGACGATGCCATGGCCGTTGCGGCCGATCGCCTTCAGCCAATTCTCCGGCTTGCGGTGCCGCCGGGTCGCGACGCCGCCGCGCCGGCCGTGGGCGCCGGGGCCGATGCCGGCATAGTTCTGGTACCGCCAATAAGTGAGGTTGTGACGGCTCTCCTCGCCCGGCCGGGCATGGTTGGAGATCTCATAGGCCGGCAGCCCGGCGCCGGCGGTCAGGTCGCGCGTCAGCTCGAACAATATGGCGGATTCGTCCGGATCGGCCGGCACGAGCGCGCCCTTGTCGGCCAGCGCGGCGAACCGCGTCCCGGGCTCGATCGTCAGCTGATAGAGCGACAGATGATCGGTGCCGAAGGACAAAGCTTCCTCGAGCATGCAGCGCCATTCCGCCTCGCTCTGGTCGGGCAGGGCGTAGATCAGGTCGAAGCTGACCCGCCGGAAGACCGACTGGGCTGTGCCGAGCGCCATCAGCGCCTCCTGAACGCCATGGGCGCGGCCGAGGAATCGCAGGGCGTCTTCGTCGAGCGACTGGACGCCGAGCGACACCCGGTTGACGCCGGCGGCGGCGAGATCGGTGAAGCGCCCCGCCTCGACCGAGGACGGATTGGCTTCGAGCGTGATCTCGATGTCGCGGCCGAAGCCCCAGTTCGCCTCCGCCGCCTCGATCAGCGCAGCGACGGTCTGCGGCGGCATCAGTGACGGCGTGCCGCCGCCGAAGAAGATCGAGCTCAGGCGGCGGCCGGCTGTCTGGTCGGCTTCATAGGCGAGCTCGGCAAGCAGCGCCGTTCGCCACGCATCCTGGTCGATCGTCTCGCGGACATGACTGTTGAAATCGCAATAGGGGCATTTGGAGAGGCAGAACGGCCAGTGGACGTAGAGCGCGAGCCCTTCGTCCGCCTCGGCTGCCGCGCTCACAGCAGCGCCGCGACCAGCTTCCCGAAAGCATCCGCGCGGTGGCTGATCTTATGCTTCTCGGCCGGGTCCATCTCGCCGAAGGTGATGTTATGGCCGGCGGGCACGAAGATCGG
>JAYRLF010000411.1:0-3512 GCA_041905385.1 Allosphingosinicella sp. | reverse complement strand
ATCTGGTTGAACGCGATGGTCGCGCCGCTCTTGGTCGCGCTGAAAATCTCGACCGGGATCGAGACCAGAGCGAGCCGGATCTGGCCTTTCCAATAGGCGCGTGCAGCCATGGCGGAACTCCCTTCGTGTCGCGGCCGATTCAATCATCGGCGCCGGGAGCGGTTCCGCGGCCGCGCTAGATGAACAAATCCGTCCCGAGCGGGATCGGCGCCGCCGGGTTGGCCAGCTCGATCACGAAGTCGGCGCCGGCCTGATAGCCGGCGATGCCATTTCCATCGGCGACGAGGAATGCGCGCCCGGCGAAATCGCCGGTGCCGGCGGTGAACAAGGCCGACGCGCCGGCGCCGAGCACGCCGTCGATCGCGGTGGCGAGATCCGCGTCGAAGCTCGCGGTCGAGAGCGCGCCCGCGTCCAGAACGGCGTCGAGGCCGTCGAGATCGCCGGGAAGATCGATCCGATCCTCGGCCGGGTCGAAGGCCTGAATCGTATCGAAGCCCAAACCGCTCGACTCGCTTGCGAAGCGATAAACATAGCTGTCCGCGCCGGTGCCGCCGTCGAGCCGGTCGGCACCGTCTCCGCCCGACAGCGTGTCGGCGCCGGCGCCGCCGGCCAGCAGGTCGTCGCCGGCGCCCGATAGGATGCGAAATGCGCCGTCATTCTCGGCGCTGCCGTCGAAGACGACGCTTTCGTCGGCCCCGAGCCGGGAGGCGATGACGTCCAGCCGCCGGCCGGCGGCGACCAGGCCGTCGGCCATCGTCACCGCATAGTCGAAGCCCTCCGCGACGATCGGACCGCCAAATTCATTCGTGTGCCCGGAGAGGAGAACGAGCACTTCGACATTGGTGAAGCCGCCATCCGCGAACGTCACCGCGTCGGCGCCATGATAGGCGCCGCGCAGCGCGATGCTGTCCGTGCCGGCGCCGCCGTCGACGCGATCGGCGGCGGTCATGTTGCGGTCGGCGCCGAAGAAGAAGCCGTCATTGCCGCTGCCGCCGGTGAGGGCGTCGGCACCCATGCCGGTGAAGATGCGGAAATGGCCGTCGGTCTCGCCGCCGCCCTGGAAGGTCAGGGTTTCGGCCGTTCCGAGAGTGGTGGCCTGGATCGTCACGACGGAGCCGGCCGCGGCCAGGCCGTCGCCGCTGGCAATGTCATAGGTGAAGGCGCCACCGCCGGTATGGCCGAAACGGGTATCGCTGCCCGGGAGCGCGAGCAGAACTTCGACGCCGTTGATTGCGCCCAGCGCGACCCCTGCATAATTGCCCTGGATGGCGAGCGTGTCGACGCCGTCGCCGCCGGCCACCTTGTCGGCCGAGTCGAGCGCGCCGCCGAAGTAGAAGGCGTCATTGCCGGCGAGGCCGGAGGCGTCGTCGGCGCCACCCAGCTGCAGATAGACGACATTGTTCGCCGCATTGCCGAGCACGACGTCGTTGCCGGCGCCGGCCTTGGCATTTTCGATCACGGTGCCGAAGGCGATCTGGACGTTCGAGGTCTGGCCGCCGCCGTCGCTGAAGCCGCCTTCGGCGAGGTCGATCACCGATGCGCTCGACCAGCCCGAGAAATCGAGCATGTCGGTGCCGCCCGCATCCCAGATCGCGACGACCGGCAAGGTGTTGACGGCGAAGTCGAACTGGACCCGCCCGGCGTTGCTGTTGAAGCCGTAGACAGTGTCGCCGGTGCGGGTGGTCATATCGGCGCCGTAGAGGCTCTGCATCGCGGCGATGTCGTGCGCCATCGGCGTCGCGGCGAAGGATTCACGGATCGCGCCGGTGTTGCTCGATCCGAAGTAGGACATGATCGTATATTCGTAGCTGTCCTGATAATATTCGGCGTTCGCCTCATAGGTCAGGGTGACGCCCGCAGTGGCATTGTAGTTGCCGGGGTGGGAGAGGCCGAGCGCATGGCCGATCTCGTGCATGATCGTCCGGAAGCCGGGTTCGGCGAGTCCGATCTCCGAGTTGGTCGCCGCATTGGTGTTGAACCACATGTCGCCGGCGACATTCCCGAAGCCGGGATAATTGGCATAAGCCGAATAATGGTCCTCGGTGGTGACGATATTGCCGATATTGATGTCGGCGGTCGCGACCGTGCCCTCGACGAAGCGGACGGCGAGCACGTCATCCCAGAGCGCGAAGGCGTCGCGCACCGCGACGCGCTGCGCCTCGCTCAGCGGCTGGAACTGGTTGCGCTCGGACGAATAGACCTGGCTGGCGGTGTTGAAGAAGGCGAAGGTGATCGTGCCGAGGCCGGCGCGCGGCGCCGGATTGTCGCCGATGCCGTTCCAGGCATTGTCGGTCCGGGTCAGCTTGTCGATGATCTCGGCGAGCGTCAGGATCGGCTTGCCATTGTCCGCGAGCACCGCCTGAGATTCGATCGCCTCGGCGGACAGGACGACATGATGATCGGCGCAGGGGCAGCCAGGCGGGTGCGATGCAGTGTCGAGGGCGTCGTCGAAAGCGGCATCAGGCATGAAGCAAATCCCCACTCAGGCGGCAGGCCGCGCGAGCCCCGTCCTTATAGTCGGTCGCGCGGGCCGGCGTATGCGCAAAATGGCCTTTGCTGCGCGCGTATCAAGTCTTTCTGATTACAGTAAAAATCCTGACCGCGAGATGAATGTCACGCGCCGCCGAGCCGCCCGACCTGTTCGATCAGGGTGAGGACGCTGACCGCGCCGAAGAACAGGAAAGCGAAGACCAGCAGCGCGTTGCGCCACGCGCGCGGCCTGAGCGCCGCCGGCAGCAGCCGGTTGTTGAGCGCGATCACCAGGCCGGAATAGACGAACATCATCAGTCCGGCGAGGCAGGCGGAGAGGACGAGCAGGATCAGCGGCTGGCTCAGCCCCGAGCCGACGATGGCGAGGCCGACCGCGACGATCGCCCAGACGACGATCGCATAGACCAGGCTCTCGCTGCGGCCGCCGCGATAGCTGGTGTGGATCACGTCCGCGGTCAGCCGCGCGGAAACGTCGACCACGCCGATCGCGGTCGCGAACAGGGAGACGGCGCCGACGGCGAGGAACAGCCGGCCGAACCAGGCGCCGACGCGTTCGCTCAGGATCTCGCTCTCAAGGGCGAGGAAGGAGATGTCCGAGGGCAGGCCGGGCCGCCCGAATAGCACCGCATAGGACAGGATCGACAGGAAGATGATCGTGATCAGGCTGATCGCGACAAAGGTCGACAGTTGCTCGATATTGGCCATCCGCCACCATCCGCGCCAACGGGCGAGCGACGCCGCGTCGACATCGAACCGCCAGCCGGTGCCCGGCATGGCGACCGGCTCGCCGACCAAAGGGCTGGCGATGCGCGGCGCATGGACGCCCATGCCGAACCCCTTGTCGCGGATCCAGTTGGACTGGCAGAGATTTCCAGCTCCGCCGAGGCCGGCGAAGGCGATCGCGCCCATGACCAGTGCCCATCCGAGCTGCTCCGCCGGCAGCGCCGGCCGCGCGGCCAGCGCCGGCACCTCCACCCAGAGTCCGGGCGGGATGACCATCAGGATCGAGACCAGCACGATCG
>JAYRLF010000410.1:0-3515 GCA_041905385.1 Allosphingosinicella sp. | reverse complement strand
CAGGGATCGGGATGCATGTCGATCGGCGCGGCATCGGCGCCGGGCACTGGAAAGCGCAGCTTGAAGGTGAAGGCGTGCGGGGTCGGGCCGAAGCGGTCGAGGTGCCAGAGCCGCGACAGGCCGTCATTGACGGTCGGGATGGTGCCGGCCGGGATCCACCAAAGCGCCTGATAGGCGCCCTCGAACCGATCGAACCAGGCGCGGCGCTGCGCCATGACCGGCGTGTGGGCGCTGCGATAGACGAAATCGAACAAGGATTCCGCGTCCTGCCAGACCGACATGTTGACCAGCAGCAACGGGTCGGCCGTGACGTGGATGTCGGTGGCATTGGCGCCGGATTCGTCGACCAGCCGCCAGACGAAGCCGGGGCTGGCGTCGGCCAGCGCATTCACCGCGTCGAGCGCGTCGAAGAAGGGCTGGACGGCCGGATCGCCCTTCGGGGCGACCATCTTGCCGATATTGATCTGGGCCAGCTGCCACATGCTCATTCTTGCGCCTTCCCTGCTCAGATATGCTTCACGTCGTCGGGGATCGAATAGAAGGTCGGGTGCCGATAGATCTTGTCCTCGGCCGGATCGAACATCGCCCCATCCTCGGACGGGTCAGAGGCGGTGATCTGGGCCGACGGCACCACCCACAGGCTCACCCCTTCCATCCGTCGGGTGTAGGTGTCGCGGGCGTGGCGCAGCGCGATCTCGGGATCGGGCGCGTGGACGCTGCCGACATGGCGATGCGACATCCCGCCCTTGGCGCGGACGAACACTTCCCAGAGAGGCCAGTCTTTCATCGCTCTACCTCGTCATTCCAGCGAAGGCTGGGATCCAAGCGGCTTTTGTGTCCCCAAGGCAGTCTGGACCCCAGCATCCGCTGGGGCGACGATGGAGACTAAGCCGCAGCCTTCTGTACCTGCTTCGCGGCGTAGACGGCAGCCGCCTCGCGAACCCAGGCGCCCTGCTCCCAGGCGTCGCGGCGGGCCTTCATCCGCTCCCTGGCGACCGGACCTTCGCCGCGGACGACCGCATAGAATTCCTCCCAGTCGACCTCGCCGAAATCATAGGCGCCGCGCGCCTCGTTCCATTTCACGGCCGGATCCGGAACGGTGAGGCCGAGCGCGTCGGCCTGCGGCACGGTGATGTCGACGAACTTCTGCCGGAGCTCGTCATTGGTCTCGCGCTTGATCCGCCAGCGCATCGACTGAGCGGTGTTGGGGCTGTCGGCGTCGGGCGGACCGAACATCATCAGCGACGGCCACCACCAGCGATTGAGCGCGTCCTGCGCCATGCGCTTCTGATCGGCGGTGCCGGCCGCCATCGCCATCATGATCTCATAGCCCTGGCGCTGGTGGAAGCTCTCCTCCTTGCAGACGCGGACCATGGCGCGGGCATAGGGGCCGTAAGAGGTGCGCTGCAGCGGCACCTGATTCATGATCGCCGCGCCGTCGACCAGCCAGCCGATCGCGCCGATATCGGCCCAAGTCAGGGTCGGATAGTTGAAGATAGTGCTGTACTTGGCCTTGCCCGAGTGGAGCGCCTCGATCATCTCCTCGCGGCTGGTGCCGAGCGTCTCGGCCGCCGAATAGAGGTAGAGGCCGTGGCCCGCCTCGTCCTGCACCTTGGCGAGCAGGATGGCCTTGCGGCGCAGCGACGGCGCCCGGCTGATCCAATTGCCCTCGGGAAGCATGCCGACGATCTCCGAATGGGCATGCTGCGAGATCTGCCGGGTCAGCGTCCGGCGATAGGCGTCGGGCATCCAGTCCTTCGGCTCGATGAACTCGTCCGCCGCGACCCGCGCCTCGAAGGCGGGGAGCTTCTCGGGATCCTCGGTAGAGGCGATCTTCGCGCTCTTCTGCAATTCGGTCGTGTACATGGCCGCTCCCTATCATTCGCCGACCGATCGGTCAATGAATTCGGCCGAGCTTCCGGACGTCAACGCGCGGGGCGTGCCGAGCGTGCCCGGCTTGGCCGATCCTCGGTTGGACGATAGCATCTTATCATGGCTGAACGCGACGATATCGAGCGCCGCCTCCCGGTCTGGCATGCTCTGTCCGACCTCTTCCTCGACACCGAGCAGCAGGACGAGGACTATCGACATATTGCGCGCGCCCTGAACGAGTCAGGGTACGACAAGGCGGAGCTTCGGCGCATCCTGGATCGGGAGGTTGCGCCGGCCTTCGCCTTCAACCTGTTCGACATTGCCGGCCATTGGGGCGGCTGGACGCGAGAGCAGGTGCAGGACCTGGTGACGCGGGCACAGAACGAATGGGCGGCGTTCAGCCTCGCCAAACGGGCGTTGGTCCGCTCGCATCTCGACGCGGAATGGGCGAAGCTGGAGCCGTTGCTCACGGCCGCTTAGTGAGGGGGAAGGTCGATGCTGCAGAAGGCCGAGGAGCGCGCTGCGGGATGAGCCGGCTCGACGAGGCCATCGCCGCGCTCGAGGCGCTCGGCGAGGCGCGCATCCGCGACGGCCTCGGTCGCTACGGCATCGTCACCGCCGAGCGGGTGATCGGCGTGCCGATGTCGGCGATCCAGAAGGTCGGCAAGTCGATCGGCCGCGACCATGATCTCGCCGAGGCGCTTTGGCGGACCGGAATCTACGAAGCGCGAATGCTGGCCGCGTTCGTCGATGAACCGCAACTGGTGACCGCGGAGCAGATGGACCGCTGGGCCCGCGACTTCGACAATTGGGCGACCTGCGACACGCTCTGCTTCAAATTGTTCGACCAGGCGCCCGACGCCTGGGCGATGGTCGACCGCTGGACCGGAGCCAATGACGAATTCGTCAAGCGCAGCGCATTCGCCCTGCTCGCCAGCCTGGCTCTGCACGACAAGACGGGTGACGACGCGCCCTTCATCGAGCGGATGAGGCTGATCGAGGCGGCCGCCACCGACGACCGCAACTTCGTCAAGAAGGGCGTGAGCTGGGCGCTGCGGGCGATCGGCGCCAAGAAGAGCCCTGCCCTGCGCGGCGCGGCGCGGGACATGGCCGGTCGCCTCGCCGAGTCCGGCGACAGGACCGCGCGCTGGATCGGCAAGGACGCGCAGCGCCAGTTCGCCAAGGCGGACAAGCCGAAGTGACCCTGGACGGGCTTTACGACCGCCTCGTCGCGGACGGCTACGGCCATCTCATCTTCGTGCGCGGCCCCTGGGGGCTGGCGGTCGGCGACCTGCGGATCGAGCGGAAGGGCGGCAAATTCACGATCTGCTGGTCGGAACGCGGCGAGGTGCTCGAGACGGTGCTGGAGACGGCGGACGAACAGGAGGCCTGCAGTGCCTTCCGTGCCAAGATCGCGTCGATCAGCTGGCATCTAACGACCTCGGCGGATCGTGCGACGATCGAGCGGCTTGGAGACGCGCTTAGGGCGGCCGGGATCGAGACGCGCCGCAACGACATTCCGAATTTCAACGGACCGGGCGACGCCCGCTACCGGATTTTCGTCCATGGCAGCGACCTCGCGCGCGGCGGCGAGATCGCGTCGTCGCTCGATCCGGCGCTGGCCGCCTCGCTTCAGCCCGCCG
>JAYRLF010000409.1:0-3534 GCA_041905385.1 Allosphingosinicella sp. | reverse complement strand
CACGGTCATCTCCGGCGCGGAGAGGCCGAGCAATTGGGCGCGATCGACCAGCAATTCCTCGGTCGGCACGTTGAACCGCACCTGGAGATAGTTGCGGAACCCGTCGGCGCGCGGCTCCAGCACCGCGAAGCTCTCCACGTCCGTCTCCTCCTGGGTCGCGTCGGCGCGGCCGGGGGTGAACGGCACGTTGATGCTGTGGCCGGCATCGCGCGCCGCCTTCTCGACCGCGGCGGTGCCCGCCAGCACGATCAGATCGGCCATCGAGATGGTGCCGCCCGCTTCGCCGCGGATCCGCTCGAGCACGCTCAGCACGGTCGCCAGCTGCTGCGGCTGGTTCACGTCCCAATCCTTCTGCGGGGCGAGCCGGAGCCGGGCGCCATTGGCGCCGCCGCGCTTGTCCGACCCGCGGAAGGTCGAGGCCGAGGCCCAGGCGGTCTGGACGAGCTGGCCGACGGTGAGGCCGCTGTCCAGGATCCGCGCCTTGAGGCCGTCGATCTCGCCGGCGCCGATCGACGACGGTGCGCCCGTGATCGGATCCTGCCAGATCAGGTCCTCGTCCGGCACTTCCGGGCCGAGATAGCGGACCTTGGGGCCCATGTCGCGATGGGTGAGCTTGAACCAGGCGCGGGCGAAGGCGTCGGCGAACTGGTCCGGATTGCGATAGAAGCGCTCGGAGATCTCGCGATATTTGGGGTCGACCTTGAACGCCATGTCGGCGGTGGTCATCATCGTCGGCACGCGCCGGTCCGGGCTGTGCGCGCCGGGGGCCATGTCCTCCGGCTTCTGGTCGACCGGCTGCCATTGCGGCGCGCCGGCCGGACTCTTCACCAGCTCATACTCATATTCCAGCAGCATCCGGAAATAGTTCATCGACCAGCGCGTCGGCGTCGGCGACCACGGCCCCTCGAGGCCCGAGGTGATGGTATGATCGCCCATGCCGCTCTCATGGCCGCTCTGCCAGCCGAGACCCTGCAGGGCGATGTCCGCCCCTTCCGGCTCGGCGCCGACCTTGGACGCGTCGCCGGCGCCGTGGCACTTGCCGAATGTGTGGCCGCCGGCGGTCAGCGCCACCGTCTCCTCATCGTTCATGCTCATCCGCTTGAACGTCTCGCGAATGTCCTCGGCCGACTGGACCGGATCGCTATTGCCGCCGCGCCCGGTCGGGTTGACGTAGATCAGGCCCATCTGGATCGCCGCGAGCGGCTCTTCGAGGATCATCTCCTTGTCGGGCCGATGCCGCGTCTCGTTCTTCTCGTGGCCGACCCAGAATTCCTCCGTGCCCCAATAGATGTCCTTCTCGGGCTCGTAGATGTCCTCGCGGCCGCCGCCGAAGCCGAAGGTCGGCCCGCCCATCGATTCGATCGCGACGTTGCCGGCCAGGATCATCAGATCCGCCCAGCTGAGCTTGCGGCCATATTTCTTCTTGATCGGCCAGAGCAGGCGGCGCGCCTTGTCGAGATTGGCATTGTCCGGCCACGAATTGAGCGGCGCGAAGCGCTGCGAGCCGGAGGACGAGCCGCCGCGGCCGTCGCCGCTGCGATAGGTGCCGGCGCTGTGCCAGGCCATGCGGATGAAGAAGCCGCCATAATGGCCGTAATCGGCCGGCCACCACTCCTGGCTGTCGGTCATCAAGGCGGTGAGATCGGCCTTCAGCGCGGCATAATCGATCGACTCGAACTCCTTCGCATAATCGAAATCGTCGCCGAGCGGATTGCCGTGCAGGCCGTGCTGGTGGAGGATGTCGATCGACAGCTGGTTCGGCCACCAATCGCGATTGGTGCGGCCGAGCAGCGAGCGCAGGGCCGCGGGCTCCTTGGTGGGATCGTTGAGCGGGTCGCCCGATTGCCTGACGTCCATATGCCTCTCTCCTTGTTGGTGTGCAGCCGCCCGCGGCGGATAGACCGCGAATGTGACAGGCACGATAGGAGGGGGAGGGGATCGGCTAAAGCGATTAAACTTGGTCAGCGAGAGTGGGGAAATCGATTAGTGGGAGAAGCTCTCTCATCGCCCCAGCCGGGCCCGAACCGCGCCAAACCTGCCGGCGAACAAGGCGATGTCGCGGTTGGGGCCGATCGCTACGTCGACGTTGCCGATGAAAGCGCGCTGCAGCGGCCGCGCGGCCGGAGTGCGCTCGCAGGCGTCTGCGGGCCGCTCCGGACCGAAGCGCACCGCGCCGTCGCGCTCGCCGGGCGCTGCGCGCCAGCGACCCTCGGTGGCACCGCAGGACTGGGTCAAACGAAAGCGGTTGCCTGGCAGGATCGATAGCGTGCCGCCGCCTTCGCCCAGCAGGGTGAAGATCATGCCGGGCAAGAGGCTCGTGGTGACGCCGCCCGTATCTGGCGGCGCGTCGCCGGTGCGTCGCAGGCGGAGCTCGCCAGCGGGGGAGGACAGAAGGAGGCCGCCGGGAATACGGCCAATCCGGGGCTCGGTAAGGACGATGCGTTTGAAGCGCTCATCGTCGAGACCAGGCGCGCAATTGGCGAGGGTGGTGACGCCGCTACCGTGCAGGAAAAGCTGCCGCTCGAAGAGAATGGCAAGTCCCTCGGTCCGGTTGCAACCGTCCCACAAATAATAAGCGTTGCGGGTAAGGATGAGCTCGGCACGCCGCACGCGGTTGCGCTGTGCCGCGGCGGGGCCGCCGTCGACCTCATAGCGGCCGGCGAGCGAGGCGGACTCGCTGCTGCCGCGCCGAATGAGGTCGCCGACCATCCAATGCCCGCCGCCGGCCAGCAGGATCTCACCATTGGGGCCGTTGCCGTAACGCAACGGGCCGCGCATCGCCTGGGCCCAAGCCTCGCTCTGCCCATTGGATTCCGGATTGCAGGTGCGGGCGGTTCGGCGATCGGGGGACAGGGTGGCGACGCCCGGGCCCGTCTGGTTCCAGCTGCCCTCCGCGCTTAGGCACGGCGTCTCGAGGGTGAAGCGGTCGCCTTCGACCGTCAGTGTCGGTCCGGAGCGGGCGCCGGGCATTTCGATCGCCCGCCCATCGAGCGCTCCGAAGCTCCAGGCGGTGCCGATGAGGGGAATCGGCGCGACGACAAACCGGTCCGCCGGCAACGAACCGGTCCGGGCGAGTTCCAGACGCTGGGTGGGCGAGGCGATGGCGAGCCGGTCGGGACCAGCCAACTCGATACGGGGACCGCTACTCAGCAGCCGCTGAACATCGGCTTCCTGGCCATCGAATGGCGCCCCGCAGGCCATTGCTGTCGACAGGGCGAAGCCGCCATAGAAGCGGCCCTCATGTGCCAGCCCTTGCCCGGCGAACGAATTGCAGCCGACATAGCCGCCATAGCCATGTTCGTCGAAGGTGAGCACGGCTTGCCGGCCATCGTGCCCCAAGGCCAAGGGACGCCCGTTCAGTGCGACAACCCGCCACTGGCCCAAGTGGCTGCGTGACATGGGCTCGTCCAGATCCGGTGCCCAGGGTGCGGCTGAGCAGGCGGTGGCGGCGAGCAGCAGAAGCGCGATACGAAGCATTGTCTCGCTACGCCCGAACGCAGCGGAACGCCAGCTGAATGGCAGCCGATTCGACTG
>JAYRLF010000408.1:0-3536 GCA_041905385.1 Allosphingosinicella sp. | reverse complement strand
CGATCGTCGTCACCGGCCGCACCCGGCTCGGCCGACTGGTCCTCGCCGACGCGAATCTCGACGGCCAGAAAATCCGGGTGATCATCGACACCGGCTCACAGATCACGATCGCCAATCTCGCGCTGCGCCGCCAGCTGCAGCGGCGCGGCCGGCTCGGCGATACACGGATCCTGGAACTGCGCGGCGTGGCCGGCGACATCGCCCGTGCCGAATATACGCGCGCCGGCCGGATCCGGATCGGCGACATGCATGTCGACGACCTGCCGATCGCTTTCGCCGACGTCGAGCTGTTCAACCAGCTCGGCCTGTCCAATCGCCCGGCCATTTTGCTCGGCATGGACGTGCTTCGCATGTTCGACCGCGTCTCGATCGATTTCGCCAACCGCCGCGTGCGCCTGCTGCCGCCCCGCTCCTCGGTCACGCCCGCCGCGCAATTGGCGTCCATGGGCGGCGGTCAGACCCGCAACCGCCTCGGCGGCAGATTCTGATCGAGCTTTCGCCGGGCTTTCGAAGTAGGCTAGCCACCAGCCGCAATCATCGGGCTCCGTGCCTCATAATCCGCAATCGCAGCCTCATGGGCAAGCGTGAGCCCGATCTCGTCCAGCCCCTCGATCAGGCACTGCCGCCGGAATGGATCGAGCTCAAAGGGCCAGCTTTCATTCCCGGCCGCCACCGTCATCGTCCCGAGATCAATCCGCAGCTCGTGCCGTTGCGCCAGGTCGAGCAGCGCGTCCGCCGCGTCCTGCTTCAGCACCACGCACAGCAACCCGTTCTTGAACGCATTGCTCGCGAAGATGTCGGAGAAGCTCGGCGCGATCACCGCCTCGATCCCCATGTCGGCCAGCGCCCAGACCGCATGTTCCCGGCTCGAACCACAGCCGAAATTGTCGCCGGCGATCAGGATCGGCGCGCCGATCCAGGCCGGATCGTCGAACAGGCTCCCCGGTGACCGGCGCAGCGGCGCGAAGGCGAACCGCCCCAGGCCGATCCGGCTGACCGTCTTCAGATGCGCGGCGGGAATGATCAGGTCGGTATCGACATTGGCGCGGCCGAACGGGATCGCCTTGCCGTGGATGGTCTGGAACGGGCGCGCCATCATGCCAGCTCCCTGACGTCGGCGATCCGGCCGGTCACTGCGGCCGCCGCAGCCATGGCCGGCGACATCAAATGGGTTCGCGCCCCCGGCCCCTGCCGACCGACGAAATTGCGGTTCGAGGTGGACGCACAGCGCTCGCCGGCCGGAACCTTGTCGGGATTCATCGCCAGGCACATCGAGCAGCCGGGCTCGCGCCATTCGAAGCCGGCCTCGGTGAAGATCCGGTCGAGTCCCTCGGCTTCGGCCTGGCGCTTGACCAGCCCGGATCCCGGCACGACCAGGGCCTGGCGGACATGGGGCGCAACCTTTCGGCGCCCCACCACCGCCGCGGCGGCGCGCAGATCCTCGATCCGGCTGTTGGTGCAGCTGCCGATGAAGACATGCTCGACCGTGATGTCCTGGATCCTCGAGCCGGGCTCGAGCCCCATATAAGCGAGCGACTCGCGCGCCGCGGCGCGCTTGGCCGGCTCGGCGAAGCTGTCCGGATCAGGCACGGCCCCGGTGACCGGCACGACATCCTCCGGGCTGGTCCCCCAGGTGACGCTGGGCGCGATCGCATCGGCGTCGAGCGCGATCGAGCGGTCGAACGCGGCGCCCTCGTCGCTGCGCAACGTCCGCCACCAGGCTTCGAGCCGCTCCCAGGCCGCGCCGGTCGGCGCCATAGGACGGTCCTTGAGATAGGCGAAGGTCGCGTCGTCGGGCGCGAACAGGCCGGAGCGCGCGCCTGCTTCGATCGACATGTTGGCGATCGTCAGCCGGCCCTCGACGCTCATCCGTTCGAACGTGGTGCCGCGATATTCGATCACATGGCCGGTCGCGCCGGCCGCGCCGATCCGCCCGATGATCGCGAGGATCACGTCCTTCGGCGTCACGCCGGCGCCGAGCGCCCCGTCGACCCGGATCTCCATCGTCCGCGACGGCTTCAGCCACAGCGTCTGGGTGGCGAGCACATGCTCGACCTCGCTGGTGCCGATGCCGAAGGCGAGCGAGCCGAGCGCGCCATGGGCGGCGGTATGGCTGTCCCCGCAGACCAGGGTCGTTCCCGGCAGGGTGAAGCCCTGCTCCGGACCGACGACATGGACGATCCCCTGCTCCGGCGCCGTCGCCGGCAGATAAGGAATCTCGAAATCGGCGACATTGGCCTCAAGCGCCGCGAGCTGCGCCGCGCTCTCGGGATCGGCGATCGGGATGCGGCGGCCATCGCCGGCGACGCGCGCGGTGGTCGGCAGATTGTGGTCCGGCACCGCAAGCGTCAGGTCGGGACGACGCACGCGCCGTCCGGCCAGCCGCAACCCCTCGAACGCCTGCGGCGACGTCACCTCGTGGACGAGATGCCGGTCGATATAGATCAGGCAGGTCCCATCGTCGCGGCGCGCCACGACATGGGCATCCCAGATCTTCTCATAGAGGGTCTTGGCTTGGCTGGTCATTTTGTCCCCTTTTCTCCCTGTCGCGGAGCGATGGGGAGGGGGACCAGCCGTAGGCTGGTGGAGAGGTTATCGGCGCAGAAAGCCCCTCCACCATGCTTCGCATGGTCCCCCTCCCCATGAGGCTTCGCCTTACAGGGAGGAAACAATTAGATCCCTCGGTTCATCGCCATCAGCGCCGCATGCGCATCGCGGGCCTGGAAATGCTCGGCGAGCCGCTCGCGCACAGCCTTGCCCATGTCGGAGCAGCTGGCCTGGCCGTTGAGGTCGGTGGTCCAGCAGCCGCCGCGCAGCGCCGCTTCCAGGCTGTCCTGGAGCAGCTTGCCGAGATCGCGCATGCCGAGCCCAAGGTCGAGCAGCATCGCCGCGCTGGCGATCGCGGCGGCCGGATTGGCGATGTCCTGGCCGGCAATGTCGGGCGCCGAGCCGTGCACCGGCTCGAACAGGCCGGGGCCGTCATAGCCGAGGCTGGCCGAGGGCAGCAGGCCGATCGAGCCGCCCAGGATCGACAGCTCGTCCGACATGATGTCGCCGAACATATTCTCGGTCAGGATCACGTCGAACCGGCGCGGCTGGGTGACGACCGCGATCGCCGCGGCATCGATATACATATGGTCGACCGCCACGTCGGGATAGGATTTGGCGACCTCGTTGACCGTGTTCCGCCACAGCTTGGAGGTGGCCATCACATTGGCCTTGTCGACCGAGGTCAGCCGCTTGCGGCGCTTGCGCGCCTCGGCGAAGGCGACATGGGCGATCCGCTCGACCTCGTCGCGCGTATAGACGCACAGGTCGGACGCATAATCGTCGCGATATTGCTTCTCGCCGAAATAGACGCCTCCGGTGAGCTCGCGCACCACCAGCACGTCGGCGCCGGTGCAGACCTGCTTCTTCAGCGGCGACAGATGCTCGAGGCCCTTGAGCACCCGCGACGGCCGCAGATTGGCGTAGAGACCGAGTTTGGCGCGCAGCTGCAGCAGCCCCGCCTCGGGCCGATGCTCGCAGCCGTCCCA
>JAYRLF010000021.1:0-22132 GCA_041905385.1 Allosphingosinicella sp. | reverse complement strand
ACCGTCTTCGCCCGCGTCCGGGTCGGCGGCGCGACCGTCTCGGCGATGTTCAAGGAGGATCGCGAGCGGACCAGCCAGCAGTTCGAGCGCGAGGTCGCGCCTCTGCTCAACCAGATCGCCGACGCGCGCGTCTTCTTCCGCTCCAACCAGACCGGCGGACGCGCCATGAACGTCACCCTCGGCGGCGACGATCCGGTGCAGCTCAACCGCCACGCGCTGCGGATCGTCGAGGAAATGGCAACGATCCCCGAGCTGGTCGCGCCGCGGATCAACGGCGACATGCAGCGGCCGGAAATCCTGGTACGGCCGCGGCTTGACCTTGCCGCCGACCTCGGCGTCACCACCACCGCGTTGAGCAGCGCGATCCGCGTCGCCACCCTAGGCGACATCGACCAGAACAGCGCCCGCTTCTCATTGAGCGACCGCCAGATCCCGATCCGGGTCGCGATGCACGAAAATGCCCGGCAGCGGCTCGCCAATATCGAGAATCTGCCGGTTCCGACCGCGACCGGCGGCTCGGTGCCGCTGAAGCTGGTCGCCGACATCGGCTTCGGCGCCGGCCCGACCCTGATCCAGCGCACCAACCAGGTACGGCGCGTGTCGATCGGCGCCGATCTCGCGCCCGGCGCGATCAGCGGCGACGTCTATGAGAAGATCTATGCGCTGCCCGCGATGCGCGAGATGCCGCAGGGCGTCAGCCGGCTGCTGCTCGGCAACAACCGCTTCCAGCAGGAAATGATGACCAATTTCATGGTCGCGGTCATCTCCGGCGTGCTGCTGGTCTTCGCCGTGCTGATGCTGCTCTATCACCGCTTCCTGCCGCCTCTCGTCAACATGGGCTCGTTGCTGCTGGCGCCGTTGGGCGGCCTGATCGCGCTCTGGCTGTGCGGCCATGCGATCTCGATGCCGGTCTATATCGGGCTGCTGATGCTGCTCGGCATCGTCGCCAAGAACTCGATCCTGCTGATCGATTTCGCGCTCGAGGAAATGGGCAAGGGCGTGCCGAAGCGCGACGCGATCATGGACGCCGGCCACAAGCGCGCCCAGCCGATCGTCATGACCACGGTCGCGATGAGCGCCGGCATGGTCCCGACGGCGATCTCGATCACGGGCGATTCGGCGTGGCGCGCGCCGATGGGCGTGGTCGTGATCGGTGGGTTGATTCTCTCGACCATCCTGACTCTCGTGCTGGTTCCGGGTACGTTCAGCCTGGCGCTCGGCGTCGAGGAGCGGCTCGGGCCGAAATTCCGCCGCTGGTTCACGACCGGCGGCAAGGATGCCAAGCCGCCCGTGCCGCAAGCGGCCGAGTGAGAGGCTAGGGAAAGAAGACGTTCATGAGCCTGCGAAACATTTCCGCCTGGTCGATCCGCAACCCGGTCCCGTCGCTCGTCCTGTTCGCCGCTTTGCTGCTGGCCGGCCTGGTCAGCTTCATGCGGATGCAGGTCCAGGGCGAGCCGGACATCGAGTTCCCGATCGTCTGGATCAACATCTCGCAGCCGGGCGCGGCGCCGAGCGAGCTGGAGACGCAGGTCACCCAGCGGGTCGAGGCGGCGGTGCGCTCGATCCAGGGGATCGACGAGATCAATTCGAGCGTCAGCGAGGGCAGCTCGCAGACCTTCGTCCAGCTCGATCTCGGCACGCCGGTCGACCGCGCCGTCAACGACATTCGCGACGCGATCACCCAGATCCGCAGCAATCTGCCCGACGGCATTCTCGAGCCGCAGGTCGGCCGCGCCGACACGTCGGGTGACGATATCGCCAATTATGCCGTCGTCTCGACCAACATGACGCTCGAGCAATTGAGCTGGTTCGTCGACAATACGGTCGCGCGCGAATTGCTGTCCGTGCCAGGCCTGGCCGCGGTCAACCGGACCGGCGGCGTGTCTCGCGAGATCCGCGTGATCCTCGATCCGGCGCGCCTGCAGTCGATGGGCATCACCGCCAACCAGGTCAACCAGCAGTTGCGCCAGATGAACCTGAACGCAGCCGGCGGCCGCGCCCAGATCGCCGGCTCCGAGCAGTCGCTGCGCATCCTCGGCAATGCCGGCTCGGCCTATCAGCTCGGCCAGACCCAGATCTGGCTCGGCAATGGCCGGTCGGTCCAACTGGCCGACATCGCCAGCGTCCGCGACCTCTATGGCGAGCAGCGCAGCTACGCGACCTATAACGGCCAGCAGGTCCTGTCCTTCGGCTTCCAGCGCGCAAAGAACGAATCCGACGTGACCGTCTACAACGGAGCGGTCGAGCGGTTGCGCCAGATCGAGCAGCGCAATCCGGGCGTCCGTTTCGATGAGCTGTTCACCACCGTCAAATATACCAAGGCGCAGTATGAATCGGCCATGGAAGCGCTGATCGAGGGCGCCGTCCTCGCCGTCCTCGTCGTCTTTCTGTTCCTGCGCGACTGGCGCTCGACCGTGATCTCGGCGATCGCCATCCCGCTTTCGGCGATCCCGACCTTCTGGTTCATGGAATTGCTCGGCTTCACCCTAAACAACATGACTCTGATGGCGTTGGGCCTGGTCGCCGGCGTGCTGGTCGACGACGCGATCGTCGAGATCGAGAATATCGTCCGGCACATGCGGATGGGAAAGACCGCCTATCAGGCTGCGATCGAGGCGGCCGATGAGATCGGCCTCGCCGTCGTCGGCACCACCTTCTCGATCGTCGCGGTGTTCCTCCCCGTGGGCCTGATGCCCGACGTGGCGGGAGAGTATTTCCGCAACTTCGGTTTCACCGTCGTCGTCTCGGTGCTGATCAGCCTCGGCGTCGCCCGCCTGATCACGCCGATGATGTGCGCCTATTTCCTGAAGGCGCACGGCAGTCAGGCCCATGGCGAGGGTTGGCTGATGGACAAATATATGTCCACGCTCGCCTTCACCCTGCGGCACCGCTGGGTGACGGTGGTCGGCGGCGTCATCGCTTTGACCGCGACCGTCTTCGGCTTCATGATGCTACCGCAGACCTTCTTCCCCGACACCAACCAGGACTTCACCAGCGTGACGGTGGAGATGGTACCCGGCACCACTCTCGAGCAGACCGGCGCCGTCGTGCGTCAGGTCGAGGCGGTGATGCACCGCCAGCCGGACGTGGAGCGGGTGTTCGCCCGCACCCGCGTCGGCGGCGCGACCGTGTCGATGATGCTCAAGGAAGACCGCGAGCGCACCAGCCAGGAATTTGAGCGGGCGGTTGCGCCGCAGCTCAACCAGATTGCCGATGCGCGGGTCTTCTTCCGCTCCCAGCAGACCGGCGGCCGCGCGCTCAACCTGACGCTCGGGGGCGACGATCCGGTCGCGCTCGAGGCGCATGCCCAGCGCATCGTCCAGGAAATGCAGTCGATCCCCGAGCTCGTCGCGCCGCGCGTCAGCGGCGACATGCAACGGCCGGAGATATTGGTGCGGCCGCGGCTCGACCTCGCCGCCGATCTCGGCGTCACCACCGCCGCCTTGAGCAGCGCGATCCGGGTCGCGACCTTGGGCGACATCGACCAGAACAGCGCCCGCTTCTCGCTCAACGACCGCCAGATCCCGATCCGGGTGGCGATGAACGAGAATGCCCGGCAGCGGCTCTCGAACATCGAGAATTTGCCGGTGCCGACCGCGAACGGCGGCTCGGTGCCGCTGAAGCTGGTCGCCGACATCGGCTTCGGCGCCGGCCCGACCCTGATCCAGCGCACCAACCAAGTGCGGCGGATCACGATCGGCGCCGACCTGGCGCCGGGCGTCGTCAGCGGCCAGGCCTGGGAGAAGATCCGCGCGCTGCCCTCGATGCAGCGCATGCCGGCGGGCGTGCGTGAGCTGCTGCTCGGCCAGAATCGCTGGCAGGCGGAGATGATGTTCAACTTCATGATCGCCGTGATCTCCGGCATCCTGCTGGTGCTGGCGGTGCTGGTGCTGCTCTACCGCCGGGTAATGCCGCCGCTGGTCAATCTCGGCTCGCTGCTGCTCGCGCCTTTGGGCGGCCTGATCGCGCTCGCCGTCACCGGCAATCCGATCTCGCTGATGGTCTATATCGGCATCCTCATGCTGCTCGGCATCGTCGCGAAGAACTCGATCCTGCTGATCGACTTCGCACTCGAGGAGATGGACAAGGGCGTGCCCAAATATGAGGCGATCATGGACGCCGGCCATAAGCGCGCCCAGCCGATCGTGATGACCACGGTCGCGATGAGCGCCGGCATGATTCCGACCGCGGTCGCCCTGTCCGGCGATGCGGCCTGGCGGGCGCCGATGGGCATCGTCGTGATCGGCGGCCTGCTGCTGTCGACGGTGCTGACCTTGGTGCTGGTGCCGGGCACGTTCAGCCTGGCGCTCGGCCTCGAGACCAGGATCGGGCCGAAGATGAGCCGCTGGTTCACCACGGGCGGCAAGGATGCCAAGCCTCCGGTCCCGCAAGCCGCGGAGTAGGGACTCGCGCACGGGCAGCTTTGAACCAAGCCGCCCGCCGGTTATTCATCCGGCATGAGCTCGCTCGCGCCGCTTCCGCCAAGCCGCTCCGGCGCGCCGAGCCGGGCGCGCGGCATGCGGGCGCTGGCGACGGCGATGCTGGCCGGCATGGCGGCGATCTTCATCGCCGCGACCAACCTCGTCGAGCTCCATCCGGCCTGGGGCTTCGTCCGCGCCTTCGCCGAGGCGGGACTGGTCGGCGGCATCGCCGACTGGTTCGCGGTCACCGCCTTGTTCCGCCATCCGCTCGGCCTGCCGATCCCGCACACCGCGATCATCCCCAGGAACAAGGACCGGATCGGCGCCACGCTCGCCAATTTCCTGCGCGACTATTTCCTGACCCCGTCGGTGGTGGCTCGGCGGATGAAGAATGTCGACGTCGCCGGCGCGGTCGGCCGCTTCCTGTCGAAGCCGCCGGCGGAAGGGCGGCTGCGCGAAGGCGCGTCGCGCCTGCTCGCCGACATATTGGAGGCGCTCGACGAGGAGAAGCTCGGCGGCATGGTGAAGACCGCGCTTGCGGCGCGGATGCGCGCGGTCGAGGTTTCCCCCTTGCTCGGCAAGACGCTCGAGGCGGCGATGACCGAGGAGCGGCACGTGCCGATGGTCGACGCGATCGTGACCTGGGCCGGCCGCACGCTCGACGCGAACGAGGATCTGATCCGCAACATGGTCAACGAGCGCGCCGGCTGGATCCTCAAGCTGGCCGGGCTCGACGCCAAGCTGGCCGATGCGATCGTCGACGGCCTTCGCAAGCTCACCATCGACATGGCGGTCGATCCCGACCATCCGCTGCGCGCCAAGGCGGAGGAGGGGCTGGCCCGGCTCGCCTGGAGCCTCGAGCATGACGAGGACACCCGCGCGAAGGTCGAGGCGTGGAAGAACGAGATGATCGAGAATGAGGCGGTCGGCGACTGGATCGGCGGGATCTGGGAGAGCGGCCGCGCCGGCCTGCTCAAGAGCGCGCGCGATCCCGACGCGGCGCTCGCCGGCAAGTTCGGCGACGCGCTGCGCCAGCTCGGCGAGACGCTGCAGCAGGAGCCCCGGCTCAAAGCCGCGATCAACCAGTTCGCCCGCCGCGCCGCCGCCGGCATCGTTGCGACCTATGGCAGCTCGATCGTCAAACTGGTGTCGGAGACGGTCCGCGCCTGGGATGGGCGCACCATTTCCGGGCGGCTGGAAAATGCGGTCGGCCGCGATCTCCAATATATACGGATCAACGGAACCCTGGTCGGCGGCCTCGTCGGACTTGCCATCCACAGCGTCGAGACGTTGCTGTGAGCGACAAGGCCGAAGCCGACGCGCTCCGCGAGCTCGCCGCCAATCGCGGCTGCAAGCTGGTCCGGTCGCGCATCCGCACGCCGGGGCGCGGCGATTATGGCCATTATGGCCTCGAAGATGCGAAGACCGGCAAGGCGGTGCTCGGCATCGGCAAGAACGGCCTGACCGCGACCGCCGGGGAGATCGAAGCCTTTTTGCGCGGCGGCGCGGCGTCGGGCTGGAAACGCTCGCTGGGCGCGACGCCGAAGCGGAAGCGCGACGAAGCCGAGCCTAAGCCGAAAAGCGCCGGGAAGAAGGTGGTTCGAACCCAGGCGGCGCCCGATCCGAAGTCAATGCGCGAACCGGCGCCGGAGCCGGAGCCAGAGGAACCGCCCGCGCCGAAGATCCGGGACGCGCGGCCTGCCGATGCGGAGGCCATCGCCGCCCTGGTCCGCAGCCTCGGCTACGCGCTGACCGCAGCCGACGCGCGCAGGCGGCTCGCCGCATTGAAGCGCGCTGGAGATGCCCTGATCGTCGCCGTCACCGATCGCCTGGTCGGCGCCGCCAGCCTGCATGTCACGCCGGTCCTCCACCGGCCGAAGTCCGTCGGGCGGATCACGATGATGGTCGTCGACGAGGAGAGCCGCGGCCAGGGCATTGGCAGCCTGCTCGTCGCCGAGGCGGAGAGTCGGCTGAAGGCGCGCGGCTGCGGCCTCGTCGAGGTGACGAGCAACCGCAAGCGGCTGCGCGCCCACCATTTCTACGAAGGGCTGGGCTTCGAGCGGACCAGCTATCGCTTCGCGAAGGATCTGAACGGCTGATCCGTTAGCCCGATCGAGGTGGAGCCGGCATTGTCGCAGCAGGGCGACAGGCCTAGACGTTTCGTTAGCGTATCGAAGCCGACCCGTCGACGTTCCGCCGCAGAACGGGAGAGACATCATGAGCATGTTCCGCAATATCCTGTTGGTGACCGCCCTACTGGCCGTAGCGACACCCGCCGCCGCCCAGCGCGGCGGCTGGCGATTGCTCGGCGAGCGCGAGGTCAGCGACCGCGTCGACCGCGACGTGATCGCGGTCCGGGGCGATCGCCGCTTCAACCAGATCCGGATCTGTGTCGGCCGCAACCGGATCCGGATCTACGATCTCGACGTGCGCTTCCGCAATGGCGGCAATCAGGACGTCAATCTGCGCGCGGTCATCCCGGCGGGCGGCTGCTCGCGCAACATCGCGCTGCAGGGGCGTGGCGGCCGGGACATCACCACGGTCGCCTTCACCTATGAGGCGGCGAGCATCGGCCGTGAGCGGTCGCACGTTCGTGTGTTCGGCCGCTAGAGCTTCCGGAACCGAAACGAATCGGATTCGTTGACGCGATGAGATCGGCCGCCGATTGAAAGAGACGCGGCCGGCGCGAACGAGCCCTCCGATAGCCCTGCCCCCGCGGGCTTTCGGAGGGCTTTTCGTTTGCTCCGTTCGCCGTGTAGTGATGCGCGGCCCGAAAACGGAGTGACGATGCGCCTGCTTCCCCTTGCCCTGCTGATCCTGCTGTCCGGCTGCGCCGGCCATGTCGCCGATTTCGTCGGGGCGCGGGCGGGGATCATCGCGCCGCAATTGCGCCGCTATGGCCTCGACGATCGGAGGACGCTCTGCGTTGGGGAGCGTTTGGGCGCCCAGCTGACGCCGCGCCAGCTCCGGATGCTGACCCGCTCGGCCGGGTCGGTCGAGCGCGGCTATTACGAGCCCGAGCGGCTGACCGTTCGAGATTTCCTGTACGTCGCTTCGTCGATGAGCGATTCGGCGATTGGAATCGCCGCGGTGCGCGCCACGGCCAGCTGCGACGCCACGCCCGAGCTGATCGCGCGCGCCGAGGCGCCTGCGCCGGCGGCGCCGGCCGCGGACGCGACGCAGCGGCCGCGCGCGACCACCTGGCTCAATCTCGGCGCCGCGTCGACCGGGCAGCGGATCGCGGTCGATGCGTCGAGCCTGGAGCAGGACGCAAGCTTGCGCCGGGCCTGGTTCCGCCTCTCCGACCCGGGCGCCGCCACGCCGAACGGCATCTCCTATCTGCTCAACATCGACTGCAGCGCGCGCACGATCTCGGCGACCGCGCGCCGGGTCCAGGACGCGGCCGGCAATGTGACCGAGCAGCGCGACTTCAGCGCGGACGACGCCCGGCCGAACCCGGTCGAGAATGGCACCGTCATGGAAATCGCCTTCCTGTCGGTCTGCTCCTGAGCTTCGGCAAGCCAAGACCGCGGGTTTCGAACGCGCGCCGGAATCGCCGGAGCGGCGAAGTTCTTGCTTTCCCGGGGAAATGCCGTGATGGATGCCGCCGGAACGACTCCCATGGTCGCTGGGTTGTAATCTTTCTGGGCCCTTCGCAGGCGCCCCTTGGACAAGGACATTCATGGCAGACCGGGCGCGCTTCGACGACGAGATGCAGAGCCGGCGCCTTCAGCTGCTGGTCAATTCGATCACCGATTACGCGCTCTATATGCTGGAGCCGGACGGAACGATCGCCAGCTGGAACGTCGGGGCGAGCTGGCTGAAGGGCTATGAGGCCGAGGAGATCATCGGCGAGAATTATGCGCGTTTCTTCACCGCCGAAGACCGCGCCGCCGGCCTGCCCGAGCTCGCGCTTGCGACCGCCGCGCGCGAAGGCCGCTACGAAGCGGAAGGAAAAAGGGTCCGCAAGGACGGCACCCACTTGTGGGTCAATGCGGTGGTCGACGCGATTCGCGACGAATCCGGCCGGCTGGTCGGCTTCGCCAAGATCACCCGCGACATCACCGAGAAGCGCGCCGCCGAAGAGGCGCTGCATGCGAGCGAGCAGCGTTTCCGGCTGCTCGTCCAGGGCGTCCAGGATTACGCCATCTACATGCTCGACCCGCAAGGCCGGGTCACCAACTGGAATGCGGGCGCGCAGGCGATCAAGGGCTATCGCGCCGACGAGATCGTCGGCGAGCATTTCTCGATTTTCTACACCGCCGAGGACCGCGACAATGGGGAACCGGCGCGCGCGCTCGAGACGGCCCTCAGCGAAGGCAAATATGAGAAGGAGGCCTGGCGGGTCCGCAAAAGCGGCGAGCGTTTCCGCGCCCATGTCGTGATCGATCCGATAAGCGACGAAGCGGGGAATCATATCGGCTTCGCCAAGATCACGCGCGACATCACTGAAGCCTTCCAGGCGCAGCAGGAGCTGGAGGAGACGCGGACGTCCCTGGTTCAGGCGCAGAAGCTCCAGGCGATCGGCGAGCTGACCGGCGGAATCGCCCACGATTTCAACAATCTCATGACGGTGATCCGGGGATCGGCGGAGCTGCTGCGGGCGCGCAGCCTGAGCCCGGAGAAGCATGCGCGCTATCTCGACACGATCATCGCCACGGTCGATCGCGCAACCACCTTGACCAGCCACCTGCTCTCGTTCGGCCGGCGCCAGCCGCTCAAGCCGGAAACGATCGATCTCAATCTGAGCCTCGATGCCTTCGCCGAGGTCCTGTCCCGCACGATCGGCAGCACGATCGAGATCGGGCTCGACCTGGCCCCGGGGGTCTGGCCGATCGAGGCCGATGCGACCCAGCTCGAGACCGCCTTGCTCAACGCCGCGATCAATGCGCGCGACGCAATGCCGGCAGGCGGGCGCTTGACGATCTCGTCGAGCAACCTGCCCGGCGGCGAGAACGGCGGAGACATGGTCTGCATCGCGCTTGCCGACACCGGCGAGGGCATGCCGCGGGACGTGCTCGAGCGCGCTTTCGATCCCTTTTTCACGACCAAGCCGGTCGGCAGGGGCACCGGCCTCGGCCTGTCGCAGATTCACGGCTTCGCCGCGCAGTCGGGCGGCCGCGCCGAAATCGATTCGGAGCCGGGCCGCGGCACGGTATTGCGGATCCTGCTGCCGCGCGGCCTCGACGTCCGCCTCACCGCGCCGGCCGGCGACGGCCGGATCGCCTATGGCAGCGGCGCGACCGTACTGCTGGTCGAGGACAATGAGCAGGTGCGCGAGTTCGCCGAGAACCTGCTGGCCGAGCTCGACTATCGGGTGATCAGCGCGCCGAATGCCGAGCAGGCGATTCTGGTGCTCGAACGCGACAAGGTCGATCTGCTCTTCTCCGACGTGATGATGCCCGGGATGAGCGGCGTCGAGCTGGCCAATCACGCCCGCCAGCGCCGGCCGGAGCTGCCGGTGCTGCTCGCCAGCGGCTACAGCAAGGAGATGGCGTTCGGCGCGGCCCGGGATTTTGCGACCCTCGCCAAGCCCTATGGCGCGAGCTCGCTCGGCGCTGCCCTGGCCGCCGTGCGCGCCGGCCAGGACTGAGCGCGAAGCTCATATTTCCGGTGATTGCAATGGCTTCGTCCTCGGTGGCTCGACAAGAGCCATGCTGGAACATATAATGAACAAATGCCTCTGGACCTGTCGAGCAAGCTGGCCATTCCCGCCGTGGCCGCGAATTTTGCCGCCTCGTGCGCGTCGGCCGGCCCTACGGGGCGCTACCGCGCCGGCGGCCGCGGGATCGGCTCGACCGAAGGGATGGGGATCTGCCATGCCTATGCCCCGGACGGACGCTGCATCAGCCTGCTGAAGATCCTGCTGACCAACAGCTGCATCTTCGACTGTCATTATTGCATCAACCGCAAGAGCTCGAACGTCCGCCGGGCGCGGTTCACCAGCGACGAGGTCGTCCAGCTCACCCTTGCCTTCTACCGCCGCAATTATATCGAGGGGCTGTTCCTCTCATCGGGCATCATCCGCTCGCCCGATTACACGATGGAGCAGATCGTCGAGGTCGCGCGGTCGCTGCGCGAGGATCACCAGTTCCGCGGCTACATCCATCTGAAGACGATCCCCGACGCGGATCCGGAGCTGGTCCACGCGGCCGGCCGGCATGCCGACCGGGTCTCGATCAATGTCGAGCTGCCGACCCTTGCCGGCCTCGCCCGGCTTGCGCCGGAAAAGGACGAGGAGCGGATCGAATCCGCGATGCGCGCCACCAAGACGGCGATTCTCGACGGCAAGGATGCATCCGCGCGCTACAAATCGGCGCCGGATTACGCACCGGCGGGGCAGTCGACCCAGATGATCGTCGGCGCCGATGCCGCGACCGACAAGACGATCATTGCGCGCGCGTCGCAGCTCTACGACCGGTTTCGGCTGCGGCGGGTCTATTATTCCGCTTTCTCGCCCATTCCCGACAGCTCGGCCGTGCTGCCTTTGGTGCGGCCGCCCCTGATGCGCGAGCACCGGCTCTACCAGGCCGACTGGATGCTGCGCTTCTACGGCTATTCGAGCAGCGAGATCGCCGGCGCCGCCGAGCCGGGCGGCAATCTGCCGCTCGACATCGATCCCAAGCTTGCCTGGGCGTTCAGGAATCGCGGCCTCTTTCCCGCCGACGTCAACCGCGCGCCGCGCGAGCTGCTGCTGCGCGTGCCCGGTCTCGGCGTCAAAGCGGTCGACCGGATCATCGCCGCGCGCCGTCAGCGCCGCCTCAGGCTCGACGATATCGGTCGCCTGATCGTCTCGGTGAAAAAAGTCCGTCCGTTCCTGATCGCGGCCGACTGGCGGCCGGTGACGCTCGCCGATGCGGCCGAGACCCGGCTGCGGCCGAAACCGGCGCAGGGCGAATTGTTCGGCTGATGCAACGATTGCACGCCTCGAAGATTCCAGCTGCAAGCCGCGCATCGGCGCAGGCGACGCGGGAGGCAGGACATGGCCAGCGCCGCTGAACGCAGGGCGATCCGCACTGTCCGGCTCGATGCCGAGGACGATTTCGAGGGCTGGCGCGACGCCGCCCGCGCGCTGGCCGTCCTCCACGTCGCGCCGGCGGAGATAATCTGGCAGGTCGGCGACGGCGCCGACCTGTTCGCCGCGCCCGCTCCGGCGCCGCCGGCGGCGCCGGGCCTGTTCGCCGTGCCCCGCGCCTTCGTCGATCTGGCTCGGACGATCGTCTGCCACCGCGATCCGGAGCGCTTCTCACTGCTCTACGCCCTGCTCTGCCGGCTGCGCGGCAATCCGCGGGCGATGGAGGATGTTGCCGATCCCCTGCTCCATCGCCTTTCGCTAATGGCCAAGAGCGTGCGGCGCGACATGCACAAGATGCGCGCCTTTCTCCGTTTCCGGCAGGTGAGCGACGACCAGGGCCTGCGCTACATCGCCTGGTTCGAGCCCGGCCATCATATCGTCCGCGCCAATGCCGGCTTCTTCGTGCGCCGCTTCGGATCGATGCGCTGGTCGATCCTGACCCCGGAAATCTCGATCCATTGGGACGGCGAGGCCCTGTTCGAAGGCCCAGGCGCGCACCGCAGCGAGGCGCCGGCCGATGATCCCGTCGAGGCGGTCTGGAAGACCTATTATGCCTCGATCTTCAACCCGGCGCGGGTGAAGTTCGGCGCGATGCTCAAGGAGATGCCGCGCAAATATTGGAAAAACATGCCGGAAACCGCGTTGGTGCCGGAGCTGCTGAAAGGCGCGCAGGCACGGGAAAGCGGGATGGTCGAGGCGGCCGCGATCAAGGTCGGCGACAATGTCGAGAAGAGCTGGGACGCGATCCGCGCCGAGGCGAAGGGCTGCACGCGCTGCGACCTGTACGAATGCGCCACCCAGACCGTTTTCGGCGAAGGGCCGCTCGATGCGCGGATCGTCTTCGTCGGCGAACAGCCCGGCGACCAGGAGGATCTCGCCGGCCGGCCGTTCGTCGGTCCGGCCGGGCAATTGTTCGACCGCGCGCTCGCCGAGGCCGGTATCGAACGGAGCCGCACTTACGTCACCAACGCGGTCAAGCATTTCAAGTTCGTCCGGCGCGGCAAACGCCGCATCCATGACAAGCCCAATGTTGGCGAGATCAACGCCTGCCGTTGGTGGCTGCAGCAGGAGCTGGCGCTGATCCGGCCGCCGCTGACGGTCGGCCTCGGCGCGACCGCGGCGCGGGCCCTGTTCGGCAAGGCGGCAACGATCTCGGCGCTGCGCGGCGCCGCCCAGAAGCTGCCGGACGGCGGCGAAGCCTGGGTCACCGTCCACCCGAGCTTCCTGCTGCGGGTGCGCGACGACCGCGAAGCCGAATATGCCCGCTTCGTCGACGATCTGCAGCGCATCGGCAAGCGCGCCAAAGCGCTGGCGTGAGCGATTGCGAGCCGATCGTCCGCACCTTCTTCGCGGCTTATGCGAAGCGGATGAACGACGCTTTGGCCGATCCCAAGGCGCTCGACGTCGCCCGATGCGCGCCGCCTTCGCCGACTATTTCGTCGGCGCCAACCCGAACGGGGTGATGGGCGCGAAAAACGGCCTGCTCTTCCGGCTGATCCTGCCCCGCGGCGTCGCCCGCTACCGCAAGCTGGGCACGCTGGCGATGGACATCGAGAAGATCGAGGTGACCGGCCTCGACGACTTTCATGCGATGGCGAAGGTCGACTGGCGGGCCCGCTATCGCACCGGCCAGCAAATCCCCTTCACCAACATCTATTTCCTTCAGATCCGCGATCGGGAGCCGAAGATCTTCGCCTGGATCACGCCGGACGAGGAGAAGGCGCTGAAGGAGGCGGGACTGACCGGCTGAAGGATCAGATCCGTACCAGCATCTTGCCCGTATTGGCGCCGCTGAACAGGTCGAGGAAGGCTTGGGGCGCCGCCTCGATGCCGTCGCGGATCGTCTCGCGCGAGGTCACCTGGCCGCTCGCAATCCAGCCGCCCATGTCGCGGTAGAAGTCGCCGAGCTCGCTCAGATAATCGAGATAGATGAATCCCTTCAGCATGATCCGGGCGGCGATGATCCGCATGATGTAGCGGAAGGCGTGGTTCGAGCCCTGGTTGTAATCCTCGATCATGCCGCAGATCGCGAAGCGCGCATTCTGGCGGGCGGTGGCGAAGGCGGCATCGAGATGGTCGCCGCCGACATTGTCGAAATAGACGTCGATCCCCTTGGGCGCCGCCTCCATCAATTGCTTGAGGACCGGCCCGGCCTTGTAGTCGATCGCCGCATCGGCGCCCAATTCGCGCACCCAGGCGCATTTGTCGGCGCCGCCGGCGGCGCCGATCACGGTCATGCCCTTGGCCTTGGCGATCTGCACCACCGCCGAGCCGACCGCGCCGGCCGCGGCCGAGACGAACACAATGTCGCCCTCCTTGGCCTCGGCGACCCGCAACAGGCCGAAATAGGCGGTGCCGCCGGTCAGGCCGAGATTGCCGAGCCATTGGTGCGGCGCGACCGGGATCGGCGGCAGCTTGTTGAAATTCTCGGCCGGCCCGGCCGCGCCGTCGCGCCAGCCGGCCATGTGCAGCACGGTCTCGCCGACGCTGAACTGGGGCGAGCGGCTCTCGACGACGGTGCCGACCGCGCCCCCCGACATCGGCTCGCCGAGCGCGAAGGGCGGCGTGTAGGATTTCACGTCGTTCATCCGGCCGCGCATATAGGGATCGACCGAGAGCCACTGATTCTCGACCCGGATCCAGCCGTCCTCGAGCGCGGGCAGCGCGATCTCGCGCAGCTCGAAATTGCTCATGTCGGGAAGGCCGGCCGGCCGGGAGACCAGATGCCAGGCGCGCGTGGTGGTCATGTCGAAGCTCCCCCTTGGTTGGCGGCTGGGCCCCGTCTAGCCGTTCCCATAGCGAAGCGCACCCTCCCCCGAAAATCCGGGGGAGGGTGAGACTCGTCTACTCTTCGTCGGGATAGGTGCCCGCGAAGCTGCGGTTGAGCACGTGCGGACCCGGCGAGCCGCTGTCCGGCCGCTCGAACAAGGCCCGGCTGCGACTTTCCTCGCGCCAGCGCGCCAGCGCCTCTTCGGCGGTGAGGTTGAGCGTGACCTTGTCCTCGACCCGGTCGACCCAGCCGCACGGTATCCGGTGATGGATGCCGCCTGCGCTGTTGTCGCTCTTGGTGAGGACGAGATCGTCGCGGCGGACATAATCGACGGTGCCGACATGGGCGCCGTCCGAGCCGACCACCTCCATATGCTCGGTCACCTTGCCGAGCGCCTGCCGCTGCTGGCCGCGCCGCTCGCGCCAGCTGCCGAACTCGCGGTCGAAGCGCGACTGATTCTCGCGGCGATAGTCGGCATAGTCGCGATCCAGCTCGTCGATCTGGCGGTTGCGCCACTGCTCATAATGAGGGTCGCGGTGCGCCAGCGCATAATCGCGCGCCGAGCTGCTTGTGCCATAGCCGCCGCCGGGCATGCCGCCGAATGCGGTGGATACCGGGTGGACGCCGTGCGTGCCGGTGCTGCCGACGTCGGCGCGATCGAAGCGCGGCCCGCCGAAACTGGCATCGAAGCCTGGCCCGCCATAGCGCAGGCCGCTGTCGCTCGTCTCGGGGCCGAAGTCGCCGGCTGCGCCGTAACGGTCCGACCCGGCATAGGGATCATCGGTCGGCCGGCGCCAATCGCGGTCGCCGAGACGCTGGGGTCGCGGCGTCTGATTGCCCCAGCCGCTGCCGAACGAGCTATCGCCACGCCACGGCGTCTCGCGCCCATAATAGCGATCGTCGTCGCGGTCATAATCGCGGTCGTCGCCGCGCCATCGCCGGCCGCCGCGCTCGCGGAATCGATCGGAATAGCGATCGTCGTAAGCCATACATGCTCTCCTCGAACTGAATTTCCCGGGACAGCAAAAACGAACCAGCCGGCGGGCCCGTTCCGGACGCGGAAGACGGATCGTTGCACCCGTCAGGCAACAGGCGCGCGGCTTTTTCGGGAGGGCCATTGCAACCGGGAGAGCGCGTCGCTATCTGGAGCGCCCCAAGGGTTCGGGGCTGTAGCTCAGATGGGAGAGCGCTGCAATCGCACTGCAGAGGTCAGGGGTTCGATTCCCCTCAGCTCCACCATCCTACGCTCGCTGCGCGAGCTTCGGATGGCAGGCCAGCCTTTTGGACGAGCGTAGGATGCCCTCCGAAGCCTTGGCGAAGGAGGGCGGGTCGAGTTCCGCTCAGATTTCCTGCTTTCACTGACCCTGGCCTGCGCCTAGCACGGCTCCCATGTCGGACCTCCCCGCGCCGATCCCCGCCGCCACGCTCGTGCTGATGCGCGACGTTGCAGGCGGCCCGCCCGAATTGCTCGTCACGGAGCGCACCGGACAGATGGTGTTCGCCGCCGGCGCGCTGGTGTTCCCGGGCGGGCGGATCGACGCCGAGGATGAAGAAGCCGGCAGGAGCTTTCCCGACATATCCGACGCCGGCGCGCGCATCGCCGCGATCCGCGAGACGATCGAGGAGACCGGGATCGCACCGGCTATCCGCCCCGCGCCGGATGACGAGGTGTCGGCGCGGTTGCGCGAGGATGTCGAGGGCGGTGGCGATTTTCTCGACCTGCTCGACCGCCACGGCCTCACGCTGGATCTCGCCGCCCTCACGCCGTTCGCGCGCTGGTGCCCCAATTTCCGAGAGACCCGGCGGTTCGACACGCTCTTTTACCTGGCGGAATCGCCGGCGGGGGCGCCGGAGCCCGAGGTGAGGGCGCATGAGGCGGTGCGGGCCTTCTGGGCCAGTGCCGCCGCGATTCTCGCTGAGCTCGAGGCCGGCCGCGCCCATGCGATCTTCCCCACCCGTCGCAATCTCGAGCGGCTGGCGCGGTTCGGCTCGATCGCCGAAGCGCGCGCCGATGCCGCCCGCCATCCGGTGACACGGATCACCCCCTGGGTCGAGCAAAGGGGCGGCGAGCCCCATGTCTGCATCCCGGAGGATATCGGCTATCCGGTCACGTCGGAGCCGCTGGAGACGGCGCGCAGGCGTTAGGACCGGGATGCGACGCCTGCGCCGAACGATCGTCCAAATCCTGCTCCTGGCCTTGCTCGCACTGGCCGGCCTGCTGCTCTACGGCCTCGCCCGGGCCAATCCGGAAGACCTGCCCTGGACGAAGCTCGATCTCGCCCAGCCGATCGGCGCGTTCACCGGCCGCAAGCTCGCCGACCTGGCCGACGAGGGTGGCCGCTGCGTCCAATTGCTTCGCCAGGCTGGGATACGATTCGAGCGGCTGCCGAGCCGGCGCGACGGCGCCCAATGCGGCTACGACCATGCCGTCCGCTTCGCCCGCGGCGGCGCGGTTCAGATCGGCTACCGGCCGGCGAACCTCGGTCCCAATTGCGCGGTCGCGGCGGGAATGGCCTTGTGGGAATGGCATGTCGTCCAGCCGGCGGCCTTGCGCCGCTTCGGCCGGCGGGTCCGCTCAATCGAGCATTTCGGCAGCTACAATTGCCGCCGGATGTACGGCCGCGACCGCGGCGACTGGAGCGAGCATGCGACCGCCAATGCGATCGACATCGCCGGCTTCGTCCTCGAGGACGGAACCAGGATCAGCGTGCTGCGCGATTGGGACGCGGGCGAACGCGGCCGCTTCCTCGACGATGTCCGCGACGGCGCCTGCGACCTGTTCGCGACCGTTCTCTCGCCCGATTACAACGCGGCCCATCGCGACCATCTCCACCTCGATCAGGCCGGCCGCGGCGCCTTCGGCTGGCGCGCCTGCCGCTAGCGGACGAGGGCGGAGCCGACCCGCTTGACCCCTGCCCGGCCAGCCCCTAAGTCGCGGCCTCGCTTCACGGCCCCATCGTCTAGCGGTCTAGGACGTCGCCCTTTCACGGCGAAAACACGGGTTCGAGTCCCGTTGGGGTCACCAGCCTTCGAGGCTTGGTCTGGCAGACTTTGATCAGCAGCCGCCGCTTCTGAAGGTCGTGCCGCCACCGCCCTGCTGCACGCCGATCGCGATCGACCCGCCCTCGGCGCGCGCGCTGCAGCTGTCCATTGCATCGACCATCCTCTGACCGGACTTGCGCTGCTCCTCGGCCGTGCGATCCCACTCCGCCTTGGTCATGCAGACGCGCCGGCGCGCGGCGAGGCGACCGCTTTCGTCCATGTACCGGCAAATCCGCCGGCCCTCCGATTCGCGGGAGTCGGACTGGGTCATCTGGGCGGCGCCGGCGGCGTGAAGCGCGAATACCGAACCAGCGACTATCGACGCAGCGGCGAACAATCTCATCCTGACCTCCCGATCGACTCTGTCCGGTGGCGACTATCGCATCGCACGGCAGCTCTGGCTAGGTGCCGCAATCGACCCTTTCAGAAGCCGAGGCCAGTGGTCCGCGTGCGAACGCGCGCGATCATGCCGCCGGACGTCATGAACAGGCTCCTGCCGTCCTCGCCGAACTTGCAATTGGCGACCGGGGCGCCGGTGACGATCCGGCCGAGCATTGCGCCGGCGGGCGAGAAGACCCAGACGCCGCCCGGGCCGGTGGCGAAAAGGTTGCCGGCGCGGTCCACCGCCATGCCGTCGGGAAGGCCCGGAAACTGGCCGGTCGCCTGCGCGGTCGCGTCCGCGAAGATGCGGCGGCTGATCACGTTGCCGCTCCGGTCGAGCCCATAGGCGATCCAGATCGCGCGCGCCGGATCGGAGTTCGAGACGTAGAGCGTGCGCCCGTCAGGGGAGAGCGCGATTCCGTTCGGCTTGGTCAGGGCCGCGTCGATCAGGGTCACCCGGCCATCGGGATCGAGCCGATAGACGCCATTGTGCGGCTGCTCCTTCAGCGGCGAACGGTCGATCCCGGCCAGGCCGTAGGGCGGATCGGTGAAGTAGATCGCGCCGTTGCGCGCCAGCACCAGATCGTTGGGCGAGTTGAAGCGGCGGCCGTCATAATGGGTGGCGATCAGGGTCTTGCGGCGGGTCGCGAGGTCGAGCCGGGCGATCGCGCGATTGCCATGATCGGCGATCAGCACGCTGCCGTCGGCGCCGCGGATCAGGCCGTTCGAGCCGGGCTCCCGGAAAGCCGAAAGATCGCCGGTGCCGCCGGACGGCTCGAGGAAGACCGACAGGCCGTCCGCGTCGGTCCAGCGGTGGATGCGGTTGCGCGCGACGTCGCTGAACAGCCAGTAGCCGCCCTCCCGGATCCAGAGCGGCCCTTCGGACCAGCCGAAGCCGGTGGTGAGCCGCTCGATCCGCACACCCGGCGCGACCAGCCGGTCGAAGGCGGGCGAGGCCCGTTCGATCAGGCCGATGGTCTCGAAGGCGCCGGAGCGGGTTTGCGACCCGGCGTGCGCCGCCGGGAGAAGCGCCGCGAGAAATGCGGCCAACGCCCAGCCGGGCCTCATGCCTCAGCCACGCCTTCGACGAGGAACAGCCGCGAATCCGCATGCGCCTGCCGGATCGGCACGATCGCCTGATAGGCGTCGCTGTCGTAAAAGGCGCGCGCCTGATCCATCGACGGAAATTCGAGCACCACCACGCGGTCGTGCGCCATCTCGCCCTCGCGCGGCTCGACCTTGCCGCCGCGGACCAGGAAGCGCCCGCCATAGCTCTCGATCACCGTGCCGGTGCGGCTGCGATAGGCCTCATAGGCCTCGGCATCGTCGACCCGGATCGTCGCGATCACATAGCCCTTCATCATCCGCTCCCGTTCAGTCCGCCCAGGCGGCATCGTCGAGATGGAGCTCGGCATAGGCATTGCCGTTCCACTCGTCGCGCTTGACCCGGCCGGCCAGCCACAGCTTGCGATGCGTCGGCGCCGCCAGCAAGGCCTCGCCGAGCGGCGTCGCGGCCATGCGGAAGGCGATCGCCTTGATCCGGCGGCCGTCGTCGCCGGCCGCGACTAGGCGCAAATGGCCGCTTCCGACGACATCCGCCTTGACGATCGCGACCGGCCCGGCGGCGACCCGCGGCGCCGCCCAGCCGGCGCCATAGGGCCCGCCGGCATCGAGCGCGTCGCACAAATCGGGGCAGACGCCGCGCGGCGCCACCAGCGCGTCGAGCAGGAGGGCGCGGTCGTCGCGGCTGCGGGCAACGTCCGCGCCGAGCCGCGCATCGAGGAAATCCGCCAGCGCCTCCAATTGCTCGGACGCGACGGTCAGTCCGGCGGCCATCGGGTGGCCGCCGCCGGCGATCAGCAGGCCGCTGTCCTTCGCCGCCAGCACCGCGGCGCCGAGATCGACGCCGGAGATGGACCGGCCCGATCCCTTGCCGATGCCATCCTCGCCGAGCGCGACGACGATGGCGGGCTTGCCCAGCTTTTCCTTGAGCCGGCCGGCGACGATGCCGATCACGCCGGGATGCCAGCCGGGGGCGGCGACCAGCAGGACGGCGCGGTTCGCCTGTGCCGCGGTGAGCGCTTCGGCGGCCTCGCAGACTGCGGCCTCGATCGCGCGGCGCTCCTCGTTGAGCCGATCGAGCTCGGCGGCGATCGTCTCGGCCTCGGCCGGATCCTCGGTGGTGAGCAGGCGGACGCCGAGGTCGGACTTGCCGACCCGGCCGCCGGCATTGATCCGCGGGCCGAGCGCGAAGCCGAGGTCGCGGCATTCCGGCGCTCGGCCAAGCCGGGCCGCGTCGGCGAGCGCCGCCAGACCGAGATTGCGGCGCCCGGCCATGACCTTCAGGCCCTGGGTGACGAAGGCGCGGTTCAAGCCCTTCAGCTGGGCGACGTCGGCGACCGTGCCGAGCGCGACCAGATCGAGCAGGTCGATCAGCTTGGGCTCCTCGCGCGCCGCGAAATGGCCGCGGCTGCGAAGCGCGCGCAGCAGGGCCGCGCCGAGCAGGAAGGCGACGCCGACCGCCGCGAGATGGCCGTGGCCGGCCGCCGGCTCCTCCTCGTCGAGCCGGTTGGGATTGACGATCGCATAGCCGTTCGGGAGCAGGCTCGCGCATTTGTGATGGTCGACGACGATCACGTCGACGCCCGCCGCCCGCGCCATGTCGAGCGCCTCGAACGCCTGGGCGCCGCAATCGACGGTGACGATCAGACGGGCGCCGCCCTCGGCGATTCGAACCAGCGCTTCGCCCGACGGGCCGTAGCCTTCCATCAGCCGGTCGGGGATATAGGCCTGCGGCTCGAGCCCGAGGCTGCGCAGCAGGCGGACCAGCAAGGCGGCCGAGGTCGCGCCGTCGACATCATAATCGCCGAAGATCGTGACCGGCTCCCCCTTCTCGACCGCGTCGGCGATGCGCAGCGCGGCCTTGTCCATGTCGCGGAAGCAGGACGGATCCGGCATGAAGTCGCGCAAGGTCGGACGGCGATGCCGGGCCAGGTCGGTGCGCGCGACGCCGCGGGCGAGCAGCAGCTGGTCGATCAGGTCGTCGGGCTGGAAGGCATCGTCGCCACCCGCGGCACTGTCCGCCCGCCAGCGCCAGGGCTGGCCGGTGATCGAGCGCAAGACGCCGCAAACATGGGACAGGGATGGTTGCATCGCCTCACCCTAGGGCAAGGGCGACGGCGCGTGAATCCGCTTATTGCGGCGGCAGCGGCAGCGACGCCTGGCCGAAGGCGTAGCGCCAGCCGGTCGGCGTGCGGACATAGGTGTCGCTGAACCAGAGCCGCCGATCGAAGCGCTGGCCATCCTGGGTGCCGCGCAGCGCCAGCAAGGCGGTGATGACGGCGGTGTCGCCCCAGACCCGGACTGTCTGCGTGCCCGGCTCCTCGTCCTGGAGCTCATATTGGATACGGCCGCTGCGCGCGTCTTCGAGCAGCTCGGCCCGGTTCACGACGGTGCCGTTGCCGAGCACGAGAATGAAATCGTCGGCGAGGATCCGCCCCATCGCCTCGGCGTCGTTGCGCTTCACCGCCGCCTGATATTCGGTGTCGAGCGCGGCCACGGCACGACGGTCTTCCTCCGGCGTGGCCGTCGAGGCAATGGCGAGCATGGTGACGAGCGGCAGCGCGCCCACGAACATGGTCATGGTCGATCCCCTGCGTTGATTCAGGCCGCCAGGCTAAGGCCGGGCGCGGCGTCGGCACGGTCCTTTCGACCAGCGCGCCGGTTTCAGCGGCCCGGCGTCGCCGCCTCGACCAGGGTCGCCATCAGATCGTTGAGCGGCGCCGCGATGCCGTGGCGCATGCCGATCCGGCCGACCACGCGGTTGCGCGCATCGACCTCGGTCGGACGCCCGGCCAGCCGGTCGGCATAGATGGAGTTGATCGAGTCGCCGGGCATCGACCGGTAATGGCCGACCACCTGGTCGCCGAGATCCGCGTCGAGGGTCGCGCCCTCGGCGCGGCCGACCGCGACGCATTCGGCGACCAGATCGCGCATCAGGCCGGCGATCCCGTCCTCATTCACCACTTCGGCCGGCCGCATCGCCACGGCGTTGACGACGCCGGCGCTGTTGATCGCGAGCTTGCGCCACAAGGCGGTCGTCAGGTCGCCGGTCGTCGACACGCCGAGCCTGGTGCCGGCGAACAAGGCGACGAACTCCGCGCCGCTGTCGCCTGCCGGGACCAGGATCGTGCCGGGCATGCGCTGCGCGATCCGCCCCGGCGCGCTGCGTTCGGCGGGAATGTCGACGACGGCCGGCAGGATGCGTTCGCGCTCGAGCCAGGGCAGGAAGCGCGCGACATGCTCGACGCCGTTCTGGAGGATGGCGAAGCGCGTACGCGATCCCATCAGCGCCGGGAACCAGCGCGCGGCGCCGGCGGCATCATAGGTCTTGGTCGCGACCAGCACCCAACCGGCCGGCGCCGCTTCCTCCGGCTCGGTGGC
>JAYRLF010000407.1:0-3539 GCA_041905385.1 Allosphingosinicella sp. | reverse complement strand
GTCGTGATCCGCGACGCCGTGACTCCGCTCTTCCTTCGCCTCGGAAATCGCGGCCGCGGCCAGAGCGTGCCGACGCCGGGCAGCCTCGACACGATCATCTTCTCCAACATCGTCGCGACCGGCGGCTCGCTGGCCTCGTCGATCACCGGCCTGCCCGGACATCCCGTGCGCGGCGTCACCCTGCGCGACATCGACATCACCATGGCCGGCGGCGGCGGACCGGCGGTCGCTGCGGTTCCGGAAGCGGCCGGCGACTATCCGCACGCCCCGATGTTCGGCCCGTTGCCCGCGTCCGGCCTCTATGTCCGCCACGTCGACGGGCTTACATTGCGGAATGTCCGGTTGCGCACCGCCCGCCCCGACCCGCGGCCGCCACTCGTGCTCGAAGACGTCGCCGGGCTCGAGGCCGACCCGATCTCCCGGCGCGCCCTCGGCCGGACCCGATAGGAAGGACAAGCCAATGCCCAAGCACGCCCTGACGCCGGAGGAACGCGACTTCTACCGCGAGAACGGCTTCATCCATGTCCGCGGCCTGCTCACGCCGGAGGAGGCGGCCGGTTATCGCGCCGAGCTCCACGCCATTGCCGAGCGCCAGGGCAGCAACGACGCGACCTGGAGCAGCGTCCAGGGCGGCGGCACCAGCATCACCCACAGTCACGACGTCCATTTCCGTTCGGCGGCGATCACCCGGCTGCTGGTCGATCCGCGCCTGACCGGCATTGCCCGGGACATTATCGGACCGAACGTCCAGCTCCATCACAACAAGATGTTCATCAAGCCGCCGGAGCGCGGCTCGCCCTTCCCGATGCACCAGGACTATCCCTATTTCCCGCATCGCGACCATTCGATGATCGCCGTCATCCTCCATTTCGACGACGCGCCGGAGGAGAAAGGCTGCGTCCGCGTCTATCCCGGGTCGCACAATCTCGGCCCGCTCGAGGCGGTCGGCCAGGACCATCATTTGCCCGAGGATCTCTATCCGATCGAGGGCGCGACACCGATCCCGGCCAAGGCGGGCGACGCGATCTTCATGTCCTACCTCTTGGTCCACGGCTCCGGCCTCAACGTCTCGTCGGAGCCGCGCACCACCCTGCTGATCCAGATGCGAGATCCCGAGGATGTGCCCCTGAACGAAAAGCACAGCTCGCGGGGCCAGGGCATGATGCTCGCCGGCGTCGATCCGACCAGCAAGCCGTTCAAATTCGCCTGGGAGGAGCAGGCCGCCTGATCCTTCTCGCCCCGCTGTTCGGCGCGGCCCTTGCCGCCGCGGACCCGGCCTGCGCCGCGCTGGCGCAGGCGGCTGTCCCCGGCGTCGCGATCGAGCAGGTCTCGGCCGATGAGACTGCCTGCCGGGTCCGCGCCGTGGCGCGGCCGGTGCCGGCGTCGCGCATCGGCTTCGAGCTGTGGCTGCCGCGGCAGGGCTGGACCGGCCGCTACGTCCAGCACGGCAATGGCGGCTTCGCCGGCAATATCGACGAGCCGACCCTGAGGGCCGAAGCCGCGCGCGGCAATGCGGCGGCGATCACCGACACCGGCCACCAGGCCGACCGGTTCGACGCGCGCTGGGCGGCAGGCCATCCGGAACGGGTCGTCGATTATGGCCATCGCTCGATCAAGGCGACCGCCGACGCCGCATCGGCCTTGCTGCGCCTCTATTATGGCCGCGCCGCGCGGCATCGCTATTTTGTCGGCTGCTCCAATGGCGGCCGCCAGGCGCTGATGGCGGCGCAGCGCTATCCCGCCGATTGGGACGGGATCATCGCCGGCGCCCCGGCCAATCTCTGGACGCGCCAGCTCGAGCGCTTCGCCGCGCTCCAGCACGATCTGCGCACCCGCCCCGGCGCCTGGATCCCGGCGGATCGGCTGCCGATGATCCAGCGCGCTGCCTTGGCCTCATGCCGGCCCGGCACCGTCGAGCGCGGTGTCGCGCCGGTTCGACCCGTCGGTCCTGCTGTGCCGCCGCGGCGACCGCGGCGATTGCCTGACGCAGCCGCAAATCGAGAGCGTCCGCCGGATCGCCGCGGCGGGTTTCCAGCCGAGCAGTGCCGCGCACTCCGACGGCTGGGCGCAGTGGATCCTCAACCTCGATCCGAATGCGCCGTCGCAGCTGACCTTCGCAGTCCAGGCGGTCCGCCACCTCTTCCGCAACGATCCTGGCTGGACAATCGACCGGTTCGATGTCCGCGCCGACGGCGCGCCGCCTGCGCTCAGGAGCCTGCTCGACGCCGATGCCGTCGACCTCTCCCCCTTTCGCGCGCGCGGCGGCCGCCTGATCTCCTATTTCGGCTGGGCCGACCCGCTCCTCTCGCCGACCGAAGGCCTGGCTTATTATCGCCGTGTCGCCGCGCAGATGGGCGCCGGCGCAACGCGCACCTTCTACCGGCTGTTCATGGTTCCGGGCATGGGCCATTGCCAAGGCGGCCTCGGGCCGACCGCCTTCGGCCAGTCGGCGCCGGCGCCGGCGCTCCGGCCCGACCCGCGCCACGACGTCAGGCGCGCGCTCGAAACCTGGGTCGAGCAGGGCATTGCGCCGGACCAGCTGATCGCGTCGGGCGATGGCGCCACCGGCGTGCTGCGCCCTGTCGAGTGAGCTGCTAGGGTCGTCGCCATGTACGGCCCCTGCCCTGCCGGTCATTGGACCTCGCACGTGAAGCCGAGCAATTTCGGCCCGCTCAAGGTCGGCGTCCGCTACCAGGTGGTGAAGGCGTTCGTCGACCATGACCGGGTCGCGCACGAGGTCGGCGAGACCTGGACCTTCCTCGGCCACAATTTCCTGCCTTATGACGACGGCTTGTCGCTGTTCGTGTCGCTCGACGGCACCCAGGAATGGCACATCCGCCTGCAATGGCGTGGCGAGGAACAGGCCGACGTGATCAACGGCCTCTCCCGCCACGTTCGCGCCTTGCCGGGGCAGCTCGGCAAGCGAATTTGGTCGAGTATCCGCAACGCCGACACCGGGCTTTGACACGCCTGGGCGATCGCCTGCGCCGGCGAGGCTGAATGCGGATCCGCCCTAGGACGTGAACCCCTCGCCGACGCCGAAGTCGCGGCGGGCCGAGATCGTCGTCACCACCATGCCGGCGAGGGCGTCGAGCAGAACGATCGCGGTCAGCAGGAAGAAGACCGGCGTCGCAAAGCTGGCGAGCAGCAGGAATTCCATAAGGCAGACGATGAACAGGCCCATGGACAGCATGTGATTGGTGATCGCGGTGCCGCCGGTGCCGGTCGCCTTGAGCACCTCGGCGAACAGGAAGATGATCGCCAGCACCAGCAGCATGTCGCCCCAGCTCAGCACCAGCCGGGCGCCCGACAGCATGTTCATGTCGAGCACGGTCGCGGCCAGCGCCGGCACCCCATCCGGCCCGCCGCCGACCAAAGCGACGAGATTGTAGATCAAGACCGGCACCGCGATCAGCGGCAGGATCGCCAGGGTGCGGGACCATCCGGTCCGCGGCGGCTGTTGAAATGCGAGTGGCATGTCGGTTCCCCTTCCTTATCTTCCCCCCCCCCTGCACGCCGGGCGGGGTCGGGGGTGGGTG
>JAYRLF010000406.1:0-3561 GCA_041905385.1 Allosphingosinicella sp. | reverse complement strand
CGATCGACGCCGTCCTGCCGCAGCCGTTCGAGCGCACCGCGGTCAACGGCTTCGGCTTCCTCCAGATCGTCCGCCGCCGCGAGCGACCCTCGATCCCCGAGATCGTCCAGGGCGATCCGGCCGGCGCCGCCGCCCGCGCGCTGATCCGCCGCGCCGAGCGCAGCGTCGGCCACGGCCCCGCCGCGATTCGCGCGGCCGACCCGGTGGTCGGCCGAATCGCCGCCCAGCCGGACTGGATCGCGCGACTGGAACGCAGCCTCGGCGCCGCCGTCACCTTGCGGGCCGATGCCGGGCTCGCCATATCGGCCGGGCATGTCCACCGGATCCAAGGCTGATCGCTGTCCGCTCTGCGGCAAGACCGCTGACTCGGCGCACAAGCCCTTTTGCAGCCAGGGCTGCAAGGACCGCGATCTCCTGAACTGGCTCGGCGACGCCTATCGCGTCCCCGGCGCGCCGGCCGATCCGGAAGATTTCGCCGGCGCCGAAGAGAGTCTGGACAGGCAAGGCTAAGCGCCTCTATAGGCGCTGCTCCGCGCGGACAGCCGGTACATGCCCAGGTAGCTCAGTTGGTAGAGCACGTGACTGAAAATCACGGTGTCGGTGGTTCGATCCCGCCCCTGGGCACCACCGCCCTCACTCTCCCCGACGACAAACGGAGAGGCGGATGAAGCGCTCGCTGCGATGCCCGAAATGCGAGGGAAGCATGACCGAAGGCTTCATCATGGATGAAGCCCATGGCCGCTGGCGCGTCAGCCGTTGGCAGTCCGGCCGGCCGGTGACGAGCATCTGGACCGGCATCAAGCAATCCAAGGCGGACCAGCTGCCCGTGTCGACCTGGCGCTGCGACCGCTGCGGATATCTCGAAAGCTATGCCGCGGCCGGATAGGCGCGACGGCGCCGGATCTTTCCGTCTCTGTCGGGCTATCGGTCGACACGCTTCAAAATCGCGCAAAAGATTGACTTTCCGCCCGCGCACGCCAGCATGTTAGCGCTATCTTTTTGGGGAGCCCATGGCCGAGATCCTGTCCGCGAGAGTCATCGTCACCTGCCCGGGCCGCAATTTCGTCACGCTCAGGATCGAGACGAAGGACGGTCTGGTCGGCCTTGGCGACGCCACCCTCAACGGCCGCGAATTGGCGGTCGCCTCCTATCTCACCGATCATGTCATCCCCTGCCTGATCGGCCGCGACGCGCACCGGATCGAGGATATCTGGCAGTTTCTCTATCGCGGCGCTTATTGGCGGCGCGGCCCGGTCACCATGTCCGCGATCGCCGCGGTCGACATGGCCTTGTGGGACATCAAGGCGAAGATCGCCGGCCTTCCGCTCTACCAATTGCTCGGCGGCGCCTCGCGCGAGAGCGCGATGGTCTATGGCCATGCCAACGGCAATTCGATCGAGGAGACGGTCGAGCGCGCGCTCGATTACAAGACCCAGGGCTACAAGGCGATCCGGCTGCAGTCGGGCGTGCCCGGGTTGGCCGCGACCTACGGCGTCTCCAAGGACCGCTATTTCTACGAGCCGGCCGATGCCGACCTGCCGACCGAGACAATCTGGTCGACCGAGAAATATCTGCGGGTCGTGCCGGAGCTGTTCGCGGCCGCACGCGACGCGCTCGGCTGGGACGTCCACCTGCTCCACGACGTCCACCATCGGCTGACCCCGATCGAGGCGGCGCGGCTCGGCAAGGATCTCGAGCCGTTCCGCCTGTTCTGGCTGGAAGATGCGGTCGTCGCCGACAACCAGGACTCGTTCCGGCTGATCCGCCAGCATACGACGACGCCGCTCGCGGTCGGCGAGATCTTCAACAGCGTCTGGGACGCCAAGCAACTGATCCAGGAGCAGCTGATCGACTATATCAGGGCAACCGTGGTCCATGCCGGCGGCATCACCCATTTGCGGAGGATCGCCGCCTTCGCCGACATGTTCAACGTCCGCACCGGCTGCCATGGCGCCACCGATCTGTCGCCGGTGACGATGGCGGCGGCGCTGCATTTCGACCTGTCGGTGCCCAATTTCGGCATCCAGGAATATATGCGCCACAGCGAGGAGACCGACGCCGTCTTCCCGCACCATTACAGCTTTGCCGACGGCGCGATGCATCCGGGCGACGCCCCGGGCCTGGGAGTCGAGATCGACGAGGATCTCGCCGCGAAATTTCCCTATCGGCGCGCCTATCTGCCGGTGAACCGGCTCGAGGACGGGACGATGTTCAATTGGTGAGCCAGGACGAGACGCCGGGGGCGGCCGGATGAGCCGGCTGTCGCTCCATCCCGACCGGCTGTTTCCGGCCGAGGAGAATGCGCGCGGCGTCGCGCGGCGGCTCTATGCCGAGATCAGGGGCCTGCCGATCCTGAGCCCGCACGGCCATACCGACCCGTCCTGGTTCGCGCTCGACGCGCCCTTCGCCAATCCGGCCGAGCTGCTGATCGTCCCCGATCATTATGTATTCCGGATGCTCTACAGCCAAGGCGTCCCGCTCGAGGCGCTCGGTGTCCCCCGCGTCGACGGCGGTCCGGTCGAGCAGGATCCCCGCGCGATCTGGCGGCTGTTCGCGCGTCATTATCATCTGTTCCGCGGCACGCCGTCGCGGCTCTGGCACGATTGGGTCTATGCCGAATTGTTCGGCCTGGACGTGCGGCTCTCCGCCGACACCGCCGACCTCTATTATGACACGATCGACGCCGCGCTGAAGACCGACGCCTTCCGCCCGCGCGCTTTGTTCGAGCGGTTCGGCATCGAATTCCTGGCGACCACCGAAGGCGCGCTCGATCCGCTGACCCACCACCGCGCGATCCGCGAGTCCGGCTGGTCCGGCCGGGTCGTCACCACCTACCGGCCCGATTCGGTGGTCGACCCGGAATTTCCGGGCTTTCTCGACAATGTCCGCGCGCTCGGCGATCTCACCGGCGAGGATGTCTCGACCTTTGCCGGCTATTTGCGGGCCCATGAGAATCGCCGCGCCTTCTTCCGCGCGGCTGGGGCGACGGCGACCGACCACGGCCATATCTCCGCCGCCACCGCCGATCTTTCGCCGGACGCCGCCGAGACGCTCTACGCAACCGTCCTGACCGGCCGATGCACCGCCGCCGAGGCCGAGCTGTTCCGTGCCCAGATGCTGACCGAGATGGCGCGGATGAGCGTCGAGGACGGCATGGTGATGCAGATCCATCCCGGCGTGCTGCGCAACCACAATGATCCGGTCTTCGCCGGCTTCGGCCGCGACAAGGGCGCCGACATCCCGACCGCGACCGAATATGTCCGGGCGCTCAAGCCTCTGCTCGACCGGTTCGGCAATGCCCCCGGTTTCAACCTGATCCTCTTCACCGTCGACGAGACCAGCTATGCGCGCGAGCTGGCGCCGCTCGCCGGCCATTACCCGGCGCTCCGGCTCGGCCCGCCCTGGTGGTTCCACGACAGTCCGGAGGGGATGCGCCGCTTCCGCGAGCAGGCGACCGAGACGGCCGGCTTCTACAATACGGCCGGCTTCAACGACGACACCCGCGCCTTCCTGTCGATCCCGGCCCGCCATGACGTCGCGCGCCGCATGGACTGCGCCTTT
>JAYRLF010000020.1:10508-22379 GCA_041905385.1 Allosphingosinicella sp. | reverse complement strand
GTCGCTTCGCAGAGGCGGCTCCGGCCCGCTCCCGCACCCAGCCGCCCGACCGGGTACAATCGGGGAGGCTGGGTGCGGGAGCGGGCCGGAGCGAGGTGCGTCAGCACCCAAAGACGAAGCGCCTTAACGGATTTTTTGCGCCGCCTCGCTTATGACCGCCCCATAACCGGGGGTGGAAAATGGGGGCATTGCGGAGCTTCGAAGGCCGTTCGGCCATGGCATCGCGCTGGCGGCGCCGGCGCATGTGCGTGCTGATCGGCGAGACCGCCTCGCCGGCCGCGCTGCGCACCATCTCCGCCAAGGCCGCCTTGCTCGAGACCAATGCCCGGCCCGACGTCGGCAGCCGGGTCGAGCTGCGCCATCCCGAGGCCGGCGCGATCCAGGCGGCAGTCCGGGCGCTGACCGACGACGGCGTGACGATCGCCTTCGACTATGGCGAGCAATCGGTCGCCTTCGCCCTCGCCGCGATCGCCGCCGACATGAGCCGGCCCGCCTCCTGACCCTCGGGCAGCCGACCGCGCCCGAAAAACACGCTGCCCGATAAGGAATTGCCCCGGCCGCGCATCGGGAAGACAATGGCTTTGAATTCGGCCTTGAAGCGAAGGCGGTAATGGCAGCAGCGTCCCGCCGCGAACTGGTCAAGTGGGTCGCCACCAGGGTGATGCCGCATGAGGCCGAGATTCGCGCCTGGCTGGCGCGATCGCGCATGACCCAGGACGAGATCGACGACGTCATCCAGGAAGCCTATTGCCGGCTCTATGCGCTCGACCGGTTCGACGGAATCGATCGGCCGGGCGCCTATTTCTTCTCGATCGCGCGAAACCTGCTGCTCCAGCAATTGCGCCGCCAGCGCATCGTCCGGATCGACACGGTGGCGGAGATCGAGGCGATGGCGCCGTTCGACGACTCCCCGTCCGCCGAACGGCAGCTCAACGCCAAGCTCGAGCTCGCGCGGCTGCGCGCGGTGATGGACGGCCTGCCGGAGCGGTGCCGCCGGATCTTCGAGATGCGCAAGGTCGAGCGGCTTCCGCAAAAGGAGATCGCGGCGCGCATCGGCGTCACTGAAGGGATTGTCGAGAATGAGACCCGCAAGGCCATGACGCTGATCCTGGCGGCGCTGAAGCGCGGCGATCAGGAGGCCTCCGACCGTTTCGACAGGATCGCATTTTTGGGGAACAGGGAATGACGCGGCAAAGTGCAGCCGAGATCGATCGCGAAGCCGTCGACTGGCTCGGCCGTCTCGACAAGGAGGGCGATTCGTCGGAGCTTCGGGCGGCGATCGAGGCCTGGCAGGCGGGCGACACGCGCCGCCGCGGCGCCTTCCTTCGCGCCGAAGCGGCCTGGGCCTTGTTCGACGAGGATTGCGCGCCGGAAGCGGCGGAGTTCGAGGAGCCGGTGCGGATGCGCCTGCCGAGCCGCCGCGCCTTCCTGGCGGGCGGCGCGAGCGCAATCGCGGCCAGCCTCTGCGCCGCCCTGCTGTTCGGTCTGCGCGGCGAGCAATATCGGACCGCGATCGGCGAGATCAGGCGGTTGCCGCTCGCGGACGGCTCGATCGCCGCCGTCAACAGCGGCAGCGCGATGCGCGTCGCCATGGCCGAGGGCCGGCGGACCGTCAGCCTCGACCAGGGCGAAGCCTGGTTCCAGGTCGCACGCGATCCGCGGCGACCGTTCGAGGTGGTCGCCGGGTCCGTCCATGTCCGCGCCGTCGGCACGGCCTTCGCGGTCCGCCGCCGCGAGCGCGACACGGAAATCCTGGTGACCGAAGGGATCGTCGAGATCTGGTCTGCCGGGGGCGAGGCGCAAAGGGTCCAGGTCCGCGCCGGCGGACGCGCATTGGTGAGCGAGGCCGGACGCGCCGAGATCCTGGCGGCAGACGCATCCAGCATCGACCGGGCGCTGGCCTGGCGGTCGGGCAAGATCGACCTCGCCAACGAGACGCTCGCGGAGGCGGCGGCCGAGTTCAACCGCTACAATCGCAAGACGATCGTGATCGTCGACCCGCGGCTGGGAGAGGAACGCTTCCACGGCCTGTTCCGCGCAGACGATCCCGAGGGCTTTGCCCAGGCGGTGCGGCAAAGCCTCAACGTTCAGGTCAGCATTTCGTCGACGTCGATCCAGATCGGCTCGCAGGGTGAATAGAAAAGTGTCGAACCGGTTAAGGAATCGGGTCGGCCGCAACTCTGGAAGGTAGGCGCATCAAGCGCCACCGACAGAGGGGAACGGGGATGGCATTTCAATCGCGCGCGACCGGCGCGCTGTTCGGCACGGCAGCCTTGGTCTGCATCGCGACGGCGGCGCCGGCGCAGGCCCAGGTTCGCAGCTTCAACATCGCCGCGCAGCCGGCGCCGGGCGGCGTCGCGGCCTTCAGCCGGCAGGCCGACATCCAGCTGCTGATCGCGGCGCGGCATGCGCGCGGCCGCTCCACCAATGCCGTCATCGGCAGCTACACGGTCGCGGAAGGCCTCCGGATATTGCTCGCCAATACCGGCCTGACCGCCCAGGCGACCGGCGAGCGCACCTATACGATCGTCCCGGATGCGCTGGGAAACGGATCAGGCGCAGACGGGGCCGATGAAGTTTCGGACCCGGATGCGCAGGAAATCATCGTCACCGGCACCAACATCAGCGGCGTGCGCGACACCGCGTCGCCGACCCAGGTGGTCACGCGCCAAGAGATCGAGCGCACCGGCTTCTCGACCGTCGAGGAGCTGTTCGAAAGCCTGCCCCAGAATTTCGACGAAGTGACGCCCGAAGGGCGGTTCGCCAATGAAGGCGGCTCGCTGCTGCGCGGACTGAACAACAGCCGGGTCACCGCCGTCGACCTGCGCGGCCTCGGCGCCCAATCGACCCTGACCCTGCTCAACGGCACCCGCCAGGCCGGCAGCGTCGGCGGCCGGGTGTTCGACATCGCCGCGGTCCCGCTTTCGGCGATCGAGCGGATCGAGATCGTGACCGGCGGCCGCTCCGCCATCTATGGCGCGGATGCGGTCGCCGGCGTCGTCAACCTCGTCACGCGGCGCAGCTTCGACGGCGCCGAAAGCCAGATGTCGTTCGGCCTTGCCGGCAAAGGCGGCGGCGAGCGGCTCCAGCTCAGCCAGCTGGTCGGCCATGAGGGCGCCCGCGGCGGCATCGTCGCCGCTTATGATTTCACCCGCTTCTGGGCGCTCGAGCTCGGCGATGCCGGCCTGCTGTCGCTCCAGCCGAACCCGGAGATCGGACTCACCCAACTGACCCTCAACGCACAGGCCGACACGCGCCGCCATTCGGGCTATGTCGCCGGCCATTACGACCTTGCCGACGGGGTCGAGCTGCACGCCGACGGCCTCTATTCGACCCGCCGGTTCGACGATTTCTCGCTCCGCTTCTTCGAGGGCGCGACCGAGGACAGCTTCACGGACGTCGAGAACAGGTCCGAGCATCTCGGTTTCCGCGCCGGCATCGACGCGGAGCTTGGCAACGCCTGGAAATTGCGCCTGAACGGGGCGTGGAGCCGGGTCACCAACCGCTCGGACTCGTCTTTGTTCATCGATCTCGGCTTCTTCCAGCTCTCGCGCGACACCGCCGAGCGGAACCGCGCGTCGATGGCGGTGGCGAGCCTGGTCGCCGACGGCCCCCTGCCGCCGATCGCCGGGATCACGCCGCGGCTCGCGATCGGCGTCGAATGGCGGCGCGACGGCTTCCGAAGCAGCCTCAACGGCACCGAGGACGCCGATCTCGACCGCACGGTCCGTTCGGCCTTCGCCGAGCTGCTGCTGCCGCTGGCCGAGGATGGGCCGGACGGGCTGCGCCGGCTGGAGCTGTCGCTGGCCGGGCGGCTCGACGACTATTCGGACGTCGGCGACACCTACAATCCCCAGATCGGGCTGATCTGGGAGCCAATCGCGGGGCTGACCCTGCGCGGCAGCTATTCGACCGCCTTCCGGGCGCCGGCCTTGGTCGAGCTGCAGGGCTCGACCGATGCCTTCCTCGAGCTCGTCACCAACCCGGCCGGCGGCGCGCCGGTGCCGGTCCTATTCATTCAGGGCGAAAATCCGGACCTCCGGCCCGAAGAGGCCGAGACCTGGACGGCCGGCGTGGATTGGCAACCCGCCTTCGCGCGGGGGCTGCGGCTTTCGGCGTCCTATTTCGACATTTCCTACGAAGGCCGGATCGAGCAGCCGAGCGTCAATGCCGACCGCGAGCTGGTGCTGGTGCGGGCCGACCGTTTCCCCGGCTTGCTCCTGCGCACGCCGACCGCGGCCGAGGCGCAGGCCTATCTGGACCGGGATGCCGACGGGCTGATCGACAATGATACGGGCGTCGCCTTCGATCCGGAGACCGATGCGATCCTCAGCGTCTTTCCGAACCTGGCGCTGTTCGACAATCGCACCGGCAATGTCGCCGTCGAGACCGTCAAGGGCCTCGATTTCTCGATCGACGCGACCGTGCCGACCCGGATCGGCGAGCTCGATTTCGGCCTCAACCTGACCCATTTGTTCGAGCATGAGCGGCGGGTGACGCCGACCAGCCCGGCCTTCAGCCTGCTCAACGAGGTCGGCAAGGCGGCCGACACGCGGCTGCGGCTCAGGGCCGGCTGGAGCCGCGGGGCGTGGGGCGCCTATGCCTATCTCAACTATGTCGACGATTATGCGAATCCGTTCTCGACGCCGGCCTCGCGCATGGCGTCCTGGACGACCGTCGACCTGACCGTCCGTTTCGACGGCAGCCAGTTGTCGCGCTCCGGCTTCCTGAACGGGTTCACCGCCGCGCTCAGCGTCCAGAACCTGCTCGGCAGTGATCCACCGCTCTTCCCGAACAGCCTGCAGGGCGTCCTCTACGATTCGACCAACGCCAACCCGTTCGGACGCTATTTCTCGCTGCGCCTGACCAAGCGCTGGTAGACGATGCGCGTCGCCGGACTGCTCCTGCTCCTCATCTGCGGCTTCTGGATGGGGCCCGCATCGGCGGCCGACCCCAGTCCCGGGCCACGGCTCGAGGTGGACGACTATTTCCGGCTGCAGCGGATCGCCGAGCTGGCGCTCTCGCCGGACGGGAACTGGCTCGCTTATGTGACCGAGGGCGGCGCTGGCCGCCGGGTTCATCTGACGCGCACCGACGCAGCGGCCGCGCCGGCCGAAATGCCGGCGCTGGCGGGCGCGCGTCGGCTGGCATGGACCGCCGGGGAACAAAGGCTCGTGTTCCTGCGCGGCGAGGCAGGGTCCAGCCGCCTCGTCTCCTACGACCCCGCGGCACGGACCGTGCGCGAGGAACATGTCTCGTCCGATCCGATCCTGAGCTTTGCCGTCGCGCCCGACGGGCGGACTTTCGCCATCGTCACGCAGGCCCCGCCGGCGCCGGCGGAGTCGCTTTACGACCGATTCCGCAATGCCCGGTCCGGAATCCTGGTCGATCCGGACACGACCAGCTCACACGACTTCCTCAATCCGAACTGGAACGCCTTGGTCCGGCCGCCGCCGCCGCAGCTGTCGATCAAGGAGGCGGGACAAGCCGCTTATGCCGTCGCACTGCCGGGCGTGCTGCGCGGGCCGGTCTTCTGGTCCTCGGACGGCCGGCAGCTGGCGCTGAGCTTCGTGACGCCGCGGCCGGGATCGACGCTCGCCGGCGAAGCCACCAGCGTCGGCCTGTTCGATCGCGCCGCCCGGCGCTTCGTGACCCTGCTCGAGGGAGAAGGTGCCGTATCCTATTCGGTCGGCGGATGGGTTCCCGCTGAATCCCGGCTGCTGGTCGAACGCGTCGTCGAACGCGACCCGTGGGTCAGCGACTCGTTTCCGGACTGGGGGCTGATCGCGACGTCCGGGCCCACTGCCCAAACACGATGGCATTCGGCCGAGCTCTATCCGAGCGGCCTGCGCTTCTTCCCGCGAACATCCGCGAGGATCGAAGTGGAGGCGACCGTGCGCGGCGCCCATGGACTGTTCCTGCTGCGCCCGGACGGGCTGAGCCCCGTCCCGATTGGCGGCCGGCTGGAAGGAAGCAACCGGCTCTTTTCCTTCAGCGCCGACCGACGCCGCGCCGCTTTCGTGCATGAGAGCCTCGTCAGCCCGCCCGAAATCTATCTCAGCGACGGCGGCACGGTCCGGCAATTGACCGAGCTCAACGGCGAGATCGCGCGCCGCATCGATTTCCGGGCGCGCGAGATACGCTGGCGCAGCCGCGACGGCGTCGAGCTGGCCGGCTGGCTGCTGGAGCCGCGGTCGGCCGGCCGCAACCGGCCGCTCGTGACCCACGTCCACGGCGGCCCGTCCTTCCCCTATCCGAATGCCTTTGCGCCCTATTTCGATTACTGGCCCTACCCGTTCGAGCTGCTCGCCGGCCGCGGCTATGCCGTCTTCTTCCCCAATTATCGCGGCACCCAGAGCTATGGCCGGCGGATCGCCGAGGGCTCGGGGGTCGAGGATATCGACGACATCCTCTCCGGCGTCGACTGGCTCGTGGCGGACGGCGTCGCCGATCCCGAGCGGCTCGCCATCACGGGACACAGCCACGGCGCGCTGCGCGGTCCGCTGGCGATGGCGCGGTCGCGGCGGTTCCGGGCGGCGAGCTTCGCGGAGGGGGTGTCGAACAGCGTCGTCATGTACGAGCTGATGAGCGGCGAGGCGAACCGCGAGATCCACGACCGCGTGGTCGGCGCCAGCCTTTATGACGACCCGCAGCGCTACATCGCCGAATCCCCGGGCCTTCAGCTGCGCGGCGTCACGACCGCGACCCTATGGGAGGGCGGCGCCTTTGCCGCCGGCCTCTACATGCTCGGCTATGCCAAGGCGGCCGAGCGGTTCGGCATGCCGTCGGAATTCGTCCTCTATCCCGACACCGGCCACAATATCTTTTTGCCCCACCTTCAGCGCGAGGCCGCGATCCGCAATCTCGACTGGATCGACTTCTGGCTTGCCGGCCGGGAGGATCCGGATCCGTCGCGGGCGGAGCAATATCGGCGCTGGCGCGCGTTGCGTCCCGAACCGGCCTCGGGCGCGGCAATTCCTTAGGACGGGTTGCCATCAGGAAACGAGTCATTCCGGCGAAAGCCGGAACCTATGAACACAGCCGATTGAGATTAAGTTCGGCCAGTGTTCATGGGCCCCGGCTTTCGCCGGGGAGACTCCCAGGCCTCATGTCGACAGAATTCGCGCTAGTCGGTCACCCACTCGCGTCGCGAATAACCCTGGGCGAGCAGCAAAGCCGTGAGGTCGTTCGTGTCGATCCGCGCGTCGGCCTTGGCCGCCACCGCCGGCTTGGCCCGAAACGCGACGCCGAGCCCGGCGGCCTCGATCATCGGAATGTCGTTGGCGCCGTCGCCGACCGCGAGCGCCGCATCGAGCGGGACGCCCCGGCGTTCGGCGGCGGCGATCATCGCCTGGCGCTTGCCTTCGGCGCCGACGATCGGCTTGGCGACGCGGCCGGTCAGGCGGCCCCGCTCGACGATCAGCAGGTTGGAGGCCGCCTGATCGAAGCCGATATCGGCGGCGACGGCATCGGCGAAGCGGGTGAAGCCGCCCGAGACGAGCAATGTATAGGCGCCGTGCGCGCGCATCGTCTGGACGAGCGTGCGGGCGCCGGGGGTCAGCCGGACCCGTTCCTCGCGGCAGCGGTCGATCGCGGCGTCCTCGAGATTCTCGAGCAAGGCGACCCGGGCATCGAGCGCCTGTTCGAAGTCGAGCTCGCCGCGCATCGCCTGCTCGGTCACCGCCGCGACCTCCGCCTTGACCCCGGCATAATCGGCCAGCTCATCGATGCACTCGACCGTGATCATGGTCGAATCCATGTCGGCGGCGAGCAGAAGGCGGCGGCGATTCGCCTCGGGCTGGACGACGACGTCGATGCCGGCGAAAGTCCCTTCCAGCGCCGCGCGCGCCGCCGCGGGTTCGCCGTCGAGCAGCAGATCGCAGGCGCTGCCCTCCTCCACCCACCGGTGGCCGCGCACCGAGGGCAGCGCGTCGAGTGCGGCCGAAATATCGCCGCGCGTCAGCCGATCCGCTGCTATCAGGGTCGCAATGAACATCCGGTCCTCGGGAAAGAAGGCGCTGGCGCTTATTGCGGGGCCGACCGCGAGCGGCAAGTCGGCTTTGGCGCTCGCGCTTGCCGAGGCCGCGGACGGCGTCGTGATCAATGCCGACAGCGCCCAGGTCTATCGCGACCTCGCCATCGTCTCGGCGCGGCCGAGCGCGGCCGACGAAGCGCGCGCGCCGCACCGCCTCTACGGCTATCGCGACGGCGAGGACGTCTGCTCGGCGGCGGACTGGGCGGCCGATGCCCGGCAGGCAATCGACGAGACTCACAATGAGGGCCGGCTGCCGGTGCTGGTCGGCGGCACCGGGCTCTATATCCGCACCCTGCTCGAGGGGATCGCGCCGGTCCCGGACATCGATCCGGAGATCCGCGCCGCGGTGCGCGCTCTGCCCGTCGCCGAAGCCCATGCGGCGCTGGGCCGCGAGGATCCGGAGGCGGCGGCGCGGATCCGCCCGAGCGACACGACCCGCGCCGCGCGCGCGCTCGAAGTGGTGCGCTCGACCGGCCGGACGCTGAAGGTCTGGCAGGCGGCCAAGGTCGGTGGCATTGGCGACCAGGTCGCGCTCCGGCCATTGATCCTGCTGCCGCCGCGCGACTGGCTCCATGCGCGCTGCGACGCCCGCTTCGAGGCGATGTTCTCGGACGAGGGCGTCGCGGAAGTCCGCGCCCTCCTTGGCCGCCATCTGTCGCCGGTCGCGCCGGTGATGCGCGCCATCGGCGTCCGTGAGATACACGCCTTCCTGCGCGGCGAGCTGAGCCGCGACCAGGCGCTGGCGGCCGGGCGCATTGCGACCCGCCAATATGCGAAGCGCCAATATACCTGGTTCAACCGCCAGCCGCCGGCGAACTGGCCGCGGTTTCCAGAGCCGTTGGAAGGGAAGGGTCTGTCGGATGCGCTGGACCGCTTCTGACGGTCGGCTGAGGAAGCCGTCTAGAAGGTCACAACGTCTTCGATAGGAACCGTTACCTTCATTACCTTTACGCCCCGACCAACGTACGCGGCCGGGACCCGCGGTCGCGTGCGCGGGCGGGAAAATCTGTCTCCTTTCGACGATGAGAAAGAGCCGAAGAACAGCAATTGTGCTGAGTTTCGCGGTTAGCAGGTCAACTCCTACATTGTAAGAACAAAATATGAACGCGGCGCCGGCTCTTTATGCCGATGCGCTCTTCCCCTACCGCGGCATCATGCGCGTCTTTTTCGATCAGGACTGCGACCTCTCGCTGATCCGCGCCCGGCGGGTCGCGATTATCGGCTATGGAAATCAGGGCCGCGCCCAGGCGCTCAACCTGCGTGACAGCGGCGTCGACGTCATTGTCGCGCTCGCGCCGGGCTCGGCCCGCCGGGCCGCGGCCGCCGAGGAAGGCTTCACGTTGCGAACCGCTGCCGACGCCGCCGCGGAGGCCGACCATGTCGTCCTGCTCGCCGCAGACGAGGATCATGCGCGCATCTATCGCGAGGAGCTGGCGCCCAACCTTCGGCCTGGCGCCTCGCTCGGATTCGCCCACGGGCTCAGCATCCGCTTCGGCCTTGTCACGCCGCGCCAAGATCTCGACGTCGTGCTGGTCGCACCCAAGGGACCCGGCACCGCGCTCAGGTCCGATTTTCAGAGCGGATCCGGCCTGATCTCGCTCTATGCCGTCCACCAGGATGCCAGCGGCGGCGCCGAAGCCCTCGCTCTCTCTTATGCCGCGGCGATCGGCAGCGGCCGGGTCGGTATCCTCAAGACCAGCTTCGCCGAGGAATCCGAGGCCGACCTGTTCAACGAGCAGGCGGTATTGTGGGGCGCGATCCCCGAGCTCATCCATGCCGGCTTCGAAACCCTGGTCGAGGCCGGCTTCTCACCCGAGATCGCCTATTTCGAATGCCTGACCGAGGTGAAGCTGCTCGCCGACCTGATCTATGCGCGCGGCATTGCCGGCATGCGTGAGGCGATCTCGAACACGGCCGAGTTCGGCGCGCTCGAGGGCGGTCCGCGGATCGTCACCGAGGAGACGCGGGCCGAGATGCGCCGCATCCTCGCCGAGGTCCGCGCCGGCCGCTTCACCAAGACTCTGATCGCCGACGCCGAGGCCGGCTATCCGCGGCTCACGGCGTCGCGCGAGCAGGCGGCAGCGCACCCGATCGAATCCATCCGACGGCAGATCGAAGCATTGAAGGGGAAAGTGGAATGAGAGCGGGCTTCGTCCTGGCCCTCGCGCTCGCGGCCTGCGGCTCGGCGGAGGGCGGCAATGAAACCGGCGCCAATGTCGCCAATGCCGCCGCCGACCAGAGCGCTGAAGCGCCGCCGGCAATGACGCCTCCGGCCGACACGCGCGCCGCCGGCCGCTACCGGCTGGCCGGCAGTCCCGACGAGGTCGTCCAGATCGAGTTGATGCCGGACGGCCGCTTCCGGATGATGATGATCGCCGGCGCCGTCGACGCGCGTTCCGAGGGACGCTGGACCAGCGACGGCCGCAGCGTCCTGCTCAACACATGGCCGCGGCCGCGCGCGCCGGAATTCCGCGCCGAGGCCGCGAGCCGCGGCGGCGAAGCGCCCTGGACGATCCTGGTCAAGGGGCCTGACGGCCAGGGACTCGCCGGCGTCGATCTCCGGGTCACGCTTGCGAATGGCCAGACCACTGAGGGCTATACCCAATATTATGGCTGGCGTTCGGACGAGGAGCCGCGCGCGGTCGAGATCTCGCTCGCCATGTACAACATCCCGCCGCGCCGCTTCACGCTCGATCCGCGCCAAGGCAATGTCTTCAACTTCACATTGGTCCCGAACGATTTCGGCGTGATCGATTTTCGCGACGAGCGTTTCGAGATCAGCGGCCGGGACTTGATCTCCAACCGCAACGGCCGCCAGTCGACCTTCCGCCGCGAGGGCTGAGGTCCAAACCCTAGAGCGTCGCGCTCGCCTCGTCCGGCAGGCAGGCGTCGTTCGACGAGCGCCCCTCCCGCTCCGCCCGGCGCCCTTTCATCGCAGCATGGGCCATGACCGCGGCCGCGTAGAGCACGACGACGATCACCAACCAGCGCAGCATCTCGATCGGCATCTCGCGAACCAGATAGGCCACGACGAGCACCGCCGGCACCCCGCCCAGCGCAACCCCGATCACGATCCTCAAGTCGATCTCGCCGATTGCAATGTGGCGCAGCGTACCGCCTGTCGCCGCGAAGCCGCCGCCGGCCGCCATGATCGGAAAGCAGAGCCGCGGGTCCATCCCCATCAGGCTCAGCATCACCAGGCTCGGCGCGTAATGACCGATGCCGAAATTGACGAGGATGCCGAACAGGAAATTGGCGGCGATCGCGATCGCCATCATCAGCGGCGGCAGGCCGCTCGCGGTGCCGCCGCCCGGCATCAGATCGAGATTGGTCAGCGCGTAGAAGATCGCGGCGATCAGCAGGGCGACCGCCGCAACCGCTTGCACCACCCACACCCGCGTTCGTATGACCATCGGCGCGCCGATCACGACGCCCAGGGTAATCGCCAAGACGCAGCCGATCAGCAGCATCGGCTCGACCATGACCCCGAGCAGGACGAGATAGATTGCGGCCTGCGCCATGCTTGGCAGGCTGTGCGCCGGCAGCAGAGTGCAGGGGATCAGCCGATCCGGCGTCAGCTTTCGAAACTTGAGCCACGCCATGGTCGGTGCGAACGAGCCGATGCCGAGCGTGTCGAAGAAATTGGTGACAGCGCCGAGCAGGACTGCCTCCGGGTTCGGCGCGAGCATGCGCCGGGCGATCGCCGACCGGATCAGCGCGTAGAGATAGATGAGCGCCGCAAGCGCGAGCGGAACCAGCAGGGCCGTCAGCATGGCATTCCCCCTCGCCATCGCCGATCGTGGACGTCTAAGTTTCGGCGCCAGCCGTCACAAGTT
>JAYRLF010000020.1:0-10498 GCA_041905385.1 Allosphingosinicella sp. | reverse complement strand
TTGTCCAAAGTCAGGCCCGCACGTAGCGGGTCGACGGCGGCACCCGGCACATCCGCTTCGGCGCGCGCGACTCGGTGCCGTCGACGATGATGACGTCGGTGACCGTCAGGCATTGGCTGCCGTCGGCGGCGGCGGTCTCGACCGCGGTCACGGTCGACGAGCCCGAGACTCCCGGCCGGCTCTCGCTGGTCCAGCTGACGGCAGTTCCGGCCGGCGCGGCGATGGCCCGTTCGGTCGCCTCGGCCGCCTGGCGCTGCTCGTCGCAATTGAGCATCCGCTCGAGCGCGGCGGTGACGCTCGCATCGACCCGCGGCACCGCGCCGACATTGCCGACCAGGACGGCGCCGTTCTGCTGGGCCTGTCGCATCGACATCCGGGTCGCGAGCTCGGCCATGCGGTTGATCATGTCCGTCATCGCCTGCGCTTCGCTGCGATTGGCGGCGCGCTGGTCCTCGGTCAGTTGCTGGTTGCTGCACCCGCCGCGCGGATCGATTGCGCTCGGCTGACCTTGGCCATCCGCTGGAACGGCGCAGAGCGCGAGCGCCAGCCCGCCGGCTGCCACCAGGATCGACTTGGCAGGCGTCATCCCGATCTCCCCGCTTCGGCCGTTTCGGCCGAGGCATAGTTTGCCGTATGCGGGGGTTTGGGTCCAGCGGGCGGGTCGCACGCAAACTGGGCTTGGCCAACCCATCGTCATCCTGGCGAAAGCCAGGATCTCACTATTCTTACAACCCTATGAAAAGGCGGGGAGATCCCAGCCTTCGCTGGGATGGCGAGCTGGCTCAGCCATTCTTGCCCGAGCCATCGCCGACCATCGCGCCGAGCGTGACATAGTCGACCTTGCCGGTGCCGAGCACGGGCAGCGCCTCGACCAGGCGGATGTCGCGCGGCACGGCGAGCTCGGCGACGCCATTGGCGCGGGCCCAGGCCTGGAGGTCGGCGAGACGGGCGTCCGCCTGGGTCGTGAACAGGACAAGCTGCTCGCCCTTGCGCGCATCGGCGCGGGTGACGACGGCATGTTCGCCGCCCGGCCAGACCGATGCGGCATAACCCTCCACCGCCGGCAGCGAGACCATCTCGCCGCCGATCTTGGCGAACCTCTTGGCGCGGCCGCGGATCGTGACGAACTCCTGCTCGTCGAGGGTGACGATGTCGCCGGTGTCGTGCCAGCCATCCTCTGGCGGCTGCAGCACGCCGGGCGCGTCCGCCTTCATATAGCCGGCCATCACATTCGGGCCGCGGATCGACAGCCGGCCGCCCTCGTCGATGCCGGGCACCGGATCGATCCTGCCCTCGATGCCGGGCAGCAGCCGGCCGACGCTGCCGGCGCGGAAGTGCATCGGCGTGTTGACCGCGATCACCGGTCCCGCCTCGGTCGCGCCATAGCCTTCGAGGATGCGCAGGCCGAACTTCTCGCTCCAGGTCCGGCGGGTTTCGTCGCGCACCCGCTCGGCGCCGGCAAAGACGTAGCGCAGCGCGTAGAAATCGTAATTGTGGGCCATGCGGGCATAGCCGGCGAGGAAGGTGTCGGTGCCGAACAGGATGGTCGCATTGGAATCGTAGGCGAGCACCGGCACGATCCGGTAGTGGAGCGGGTTCGGATAGAGGAAGGTCCGGATGCCGCTCAGGATCGGCAGCAGGGTGCCGCCGGTCAGGCCGAAGCTGTGGAAGACCGGCAGCACGTTCAGCACCAGGTCGGCGGAGTTGAAATCGAGCCGCGCCGACAGCTGGGCGCAATTGGCGAGCAGGTTGCGGTGGGTGAGGACGACGCCCTTGGGCAGTCCTTCCGAGCCGCTGGTGAACAGGATCACGGCGGGATCGTCCGGCGAGACGCGGCGGCGGCGATGCAGGCGCGCGGCGAAGCGCGATTTGAACAGGGCCTTGAGCTTCGCCCAGCCGCCGATCTGGCCGGCCAGATCCTCGAGGTAGACGATCGTCCGTCCGCTCTGCTCGAGGCCGGAGACGATCGGCTGCAGCTTCGCCTGTTCGACGAAGGCGCGCGCGGTCACGATTGTGCGCAGCGCGGCGGCGTCGCAGGCGGCCTGCATGTTGGCGAGCCCCATCGTGTAATTGAGCATGGCCGGCACCCGGCCGGTCGCCTGCAGCGCGAAGAAGGTGACAACGACGCCCGAGACGTTGGGCAGCAGCACCCCGACCGCCTCCGCTTTCGCGGTCCGCCGCGCGAGCAGCGAGCCGAGCGCGAGGCTGCCCGCGATCAGCCTTTTGTAGCCGATCGGCTCGCGCTTGATGTCCTCGACCACCAGCGCCTTGCCGCCGTGGATCTTGCGCGCATCGATGAGCGCCTGGAACAGGGTCCGGTCGATGTCCGAGGTCGCGAAGATCATCGCGCTCATCTCGTCATAGAGGCGGCGGCCGGCGATGGCGCGGCGCGCCCGCGCCGTCATCTCCCCTTCGATGGCGAAGCGGCGCGGCGGCAAGATCGTGATCGTAATCTTCGGGAAGGCGCGCAGCCGGACCTTGCCCCGCAGCCGCGAGAAGGTGCTGAACTGGGCGCCGTCGACCCGCACCGGGATGATCGGCGCGTCCGATTTGTCGGCGATCATGCCGGGGCCGTCGAACACCTTCATCAAGGCGCCGGTGACCGTGATCCGTCCCTCGGGGAAGATCACCAAGGTGTTGCCTTCCCGGACGGTGCGGACGATCGCCTTGGTCGACATCGGGTTGGTCGGATCGACCGGGAATGCGCGAAACAGCTTCAGCGCCGGCTGCAGCCACCATTTCTTGGCGACGCCGGTATGGATCGCGAAGACCGGCTTGCCCGGCAGGAAGACGGCGAGCAGCAGCCCGTCGAGCCAGGAGACGTGATTGACCACGACGACGGCGCGCTCGCCCGGCTGCGGCATGTTCTCCGCGCCGTGGACCTCGATCTTGTAGAGCGCCTTGAGGATCGCCCGCACGATCTGCTTGATCAACGTCTCCGGCAGCAGCCAGCAGCTGATCAATGCGACGACCAGGGTCGCGAAGCCCATCGTGCCGACAATCGCGGGGATCGAGACGCCCTGCGCGAGCATCAGGGTGGCGACCCCGACCACCGCGACCATGATCGCCGCATTGACGATATTGTTGGCGGCGATGACCCGCGAGCGCTCCGCGGCCGGGCTCTCGGTCTGCAGGATCGCGTAGAGGGGCACGATGAACATGCCGCCGGCAAAGGCCATGCCGGCGAGATCGATGAGGATCCGCCAGCTGCCCGCCGTCTCCAGCCACTGGCCGACCGTCGCGCCCGGGGTCTGGATCCTGAAACCACGCGTGGCCAGCCACATGTCGAGCATGAAGCCGGCGAGGACCAGCGCCGAGATCGGCACGTAGCGCGCCGAGACCTCGCCCTTGAGGAGCCGGTTGACAATCATCGAGCCCAAGGCGACCGCGACCGAGAAGACGATCAGGAACAAGGTCACCAGGGCCTCGCGGCCGCCGAGCACGCCCGAGACGAGCGGCAGGAACAGGGTGACCAGCACCGCGCCGATCGCGAAGAACCAGCTGATGCCGAGGATGGAGAGCCAGACGCCGCGGCCGTCGCGGGCCGTGCCGAGCACCGCGCGGGTGCTGGCGAACGGGTTGAGGCGGATCCGGACCGCCCCGGCCGGCGGCGCCGGCGGCACGGCGAGGCTGAAGCCGAAGCCGATCACGGCAAGGCCGGTCGCGATCAGCCCGGCCTCCCAGGGCGGCACGACACCGGCGAGCAATTGGCCGCCGAGAATGGCGAGGAAGGTGCCGGCCTCGATCAGGCCGGTGCCGCCCATGATCTCGTCCGCCCCAAGATGCTGCGGCAGGATAGAATATTTGATCGGCCCGAACAGGGTCGAATGGCAGCCCATCAGGAACAAGGCGGCGAGCAGCAGCGGGATCGACTGGAACCACAGGCCCGCAAGCCCGAGCCCCATGAAGGCGACCTCCGCCCCCTTCACGATCCGCATCAGCCGCGCCTTGTCATAGGCGTCGGCAATCTCGCCGGCGATCGCCGAGAAGAGGAAATAAGGCAGGATGAACAGGCCGGTGGCGACCGTCGCCAGCATCGCCGATTTGTCGGGCGCGCTCGCGTAGATGGTGAAGTTCGCGAGGAACAGCATCGCATATTTCAGCGCATTGTCGTTGAACGCGCCGAGGAACTGGACCGCGAACAAGGGCCCGAAACGGCGCTTGCCGAGCAGCGAGAGATCCGGTGCCGACATTCTTAACCCATCCCCGTCAAGACCGCGGCCGAATGCCGGGCAGGTCGCGTCTCGCATAAAATTGAGCGCTGTTCAATAAAATAATTATACACTGCTCAATTTTATGCTATCCCCCTCCCCATGGGTCGCCGGTCGGACCATAGCCGCGCCGAGCTGGAGGCGCTGATCCTCGCCGAGGGCCACCGGCTGATGGGCGAGGTCGGCTATGCCCGCTTCTCGGCGCGCGAGGTGGCGAAGCGGATCGGCTATTCGATCGGCACGATCTACAATGTCTATGGCAGCCACCATGCGCTGGTGACGGCGATCAACAGCCACACCTTCACGCTCTGGGCGACGATGATGCGCGCGCGGCTGGCCGAGGATCCGGACGACCGGATCGCCGTCCTCGTCGAAAGCTATTTCGCCTTCGCCGCCGCCAACGCCAATCTCTGGATGGCGATCTACGAGCATCGCCTGCCGAGCGGCGCCGAGCTGCCCGAGCGCGACCAGGTCCAGCGCGCCGAGCTGACCGGGATCGTCGAGGCGGAGATCAGGCGGGTGCTGCCGGCCGATCACGCCGACCGCGCCGCTACGCTGGCGCGCTCGCTCGTCGCCACCGTGCACGGCCATTGCGTCTTCGAATTGACAGGCACCTTCGCCTTGCTCGGCGAGACCGATCCCCGAGGCGCCGCGCTGGCGCGGGTCCGCGAGACGCTGGACGCCGCCGCCGCTTAGGCGGGGATCGACCGATTGGAGAAGTGCAGGCGCGAGAACGGGAAATTCGCCGTTCCCCAATGGCGAAGCGCACGGAAGACCGTCTCGTAATAGCCGCGCTCATAAGCCGGCGGCGTCACCCACCAGCTCACATCGACGTCGCACTCGGCGAGCTCGGCCGACAGTGGCGTGCGCTTGCCGAGCGGGTAAAAATAGCAGCAGCCGAGGTAGGCCCCGTCGGCGTCGTGCAGCGCATAGCTGAAGGAATATCCCTCCCGAAACTCGCACTCATGCCAGACCAGGTCGATATAATTGCCGTCATGGGTGACGGCCTCGGTCGGCCAACCGCCACCCCTCGTTTCCCGGATCAGGTCGAGGCTGGCGTTGATGCCGGCGACATCCTCGTCCAGATGCTCGCGGCCGAGCCTGGTCGCCACGACATCCTCGAACGTCAGCCTCGCCGGCGCATCGAAGCCCGGCGGCAGTGCGACCGGCTTGATCAGTTGCGCATAGTCCATGGTCGACCCCTGTCCGTCGGCCCCTGAATGCCACGGCGCGCTAGAATTGATAGACGATTGTGGCCCGGCTGCCGGTGCTGGTCCGGTCGAGGTCGCGGAGCCCGTCCTTCTCTAACCGGACTTCGTAGGACATGCGCAGGCGCAGCGGCCCGACCAGGGCGGCGTCGAGCGCGGTGGTCGAGCTGCCGCTGCCGGTATCGCCGTCGAGAAACACCGAGGCGTTCTGCTTCAGTTCGAGCCCCGGGGTCAGGCGCCAGCTAAAATCGAGCGAGGCGCGTCCGGAGACGGAGGCGCGATCGCCGCCGGCGCTCAGATCGACCGCGCGATAGGCCGCGCCGCCTTCGACTTCCAGTCGCAGACGCTGCTCGTCGATCAGCGAATAGCCGGCGCCGAGACCCAGCGAATAGCGCGAGTCGAAGCCGACGAACGGATCGCGCTCCGCCTGGACGATGCCGAAACCGTAGACGCGGTCGTCGAGCTTGAGCCGCGGCTGCCACTCGAACGACAGCCGCTCCGCGGTTCGCCGTCCTTCGGTTTCCTGAATCTCGGCGCGCGCGGCGAGGCGATGGGTCCAGTCGATGCCGCGCCGCTCGAGCCGCAGCGCGCCGAACAGGCCGAGACTGTCGCTCGTGCCGGTCGAGCGGGAGGCGCCGAACTCGACATTGCCGTCCCAATGTTCGAGCAGGGAGGCCTCGGCCAGATCGGCCCGGCGCGCCGCGCTCTCCTGCTGCTGCCGCTCGGCGAGGCGCGCCTGGAATGCCTGCTGCAGCGCCCGGATCTCGGCCTCGGCCTGCGGATGCGCCGCCACGGAGAATCGAACGACGGCATCGACGGCGGCCGCATCGCCGCTCGCCATCGCCTGGTCGAGCACCGAGCGGACCGCGGGCGGCAGCAGCGGCGCGGTCACCGCGGCGGCGTCGAGCGGCGGGGCGGGCGTCACGCTCGCGGACGCGAGGGCGACGAGAATCGAACTGCTCATTCCCGGCCGGTACGGGCGCAATCTGGCATTCTCAAGGCGGCGGCCGGAATCGGGGCACAGACCGGGATTGAGTCGGGCGCCGTCCGGATTATGGGGCGCAGGATCGGAGCGCGAGACGAGATCGGGGAGAGCGGAGATGGCGATCGAAGGCGGCTGCTATTGCGGAGCCCTGCGCTATGCGGCCGGCGGCGAGCCGGTGCTGCGCGCGCAATGCCATTGCCGCGCCTGCCAGACCTTTTCGGGCGGAGCGCCGAACCTGTTCATGCTGATGCCGGCCGAAGGGTTTCGCTACACGAAGGGCACGCCCAAGACCTACAAGCGGCCGGACAAGGCCGATGCGGTGACGCGCGAATTTTGCGCCGAGTGCGGCACCCATCTGATCACCCGGCGGCCCGGCCTGCCGCCGGTCGTGTTGAAGATCGGCACGCTCGACGATCCTTCGATCTATCGCGGCGCGCAGATCGCGATCTTCTGCAGCGAAGGTCAGGACTTCCATCTCGTCGCTGACGGCGTCCATGCCTTCGAGGGTCTGCCGCCGCGGCCCTAGGCGCCAGGATTGGCCAGCGTCGCCTGGGCGCTGACGAAAATGCGATCCCCTTCGTGCAGCCGGGCTTCGGCGAAGCACAATTTGCTGCCGATCTTCAGCATTCGGGCCGCGCCGCGGCATGGCGCGATCGGCATCGGGTTCAGGAAGGACAGGTTGAGCGCCGCCGTTGGAAGCCAGCGCCGGGTCGCCGCGAAGCCGCACAGCGAAACGGCGGCGTCGATCATCGCGGCCGCGAACCCGCCCTGGACATGCTGGAAATGATTACCGAACGCGGGCTGCGCCGCGAACAGCAGGGTCACGCTTTCGGGATCGACCCGCTCGATCGTGAACGGCGTCAGCGTCGCGCAGGCGGGCAGATCGGTCTCGGCCAGCAGGCGCGTCAGCTCGGCTACATCCATTGCCGATCGACCTTCCCGCTTCTCAAGGCTCGCGCCGGGCCGCGACTGCGGGCCCGAGCACGAAGGAGGCCGGCAGCCGCGCCGGCGAAGGCATGCCGGTCGAGGCAAACAGGACCAGCACCAGCAGGATGTCGAGCAGCCGGTTGTCGAGGAAGAAGCGCCGGCTCGGCGCGCGCCGATCGAGCCCGGCGAGAAGCGCGCGCGCCGCCTCGGCCTGCTCGGCATGGACGCGCAGCTCGACTCCGCCGAGCGCGACGGTGAGGCTCCAGTCGATCGCGATATGCTGGGCGCCGACCTGGACCACCCAGATGTCATGATGCTCGAAGAGCGAAAGCAGCAGCGACAACTCGGAGCGGTCGTAGACCCAGGCGACGGTGGCCAGGTCGCCGCCGCGCATCAGCGCACCAGAACCGGCTGGAGCGCCCGGACGCCCTCCGAGCAATCTTCCTCGTCGGGGAAGCTGCCCGACCGGTCCGGCCAGAGCAGCTGCAGACACTCGATCCGCGCCGGATCCTCGCGCCGATAGCGCGCGAACCAGATCGCGTAGCCGAGATGCTCGTCGTGATGGCGACCGGCCACCGGCGACAATCTGCAGGCGAAGCCGTCGGCAACATCGTGCAGCACCCTTCCGGCAACCGGAGGCGCTGCGCCACCGCGGAGCTCGTCGACCGCATTGTTGAGCAGCGAGGCCATTGTCTCGAGCGGCAGCCCGAAGCAGATCAGCTCGGGCCAGCCGAAGCTCGCCTGCAACCCGACCGTATAGGCGAATGGCGGCTCTTCGGCTTCGTCCTCGCCGGCGGCGACCAACAGGACGTGCCAGCCATATTCGGCGACGTCGTCGACCAGCTCCTGTTCGTCGGGTTCAAGCCGCATGGGTCCGATCTCGAGAGAGTTCCGGCATCGTCATGGCCAACCGATTGCCCGTGTCATCCATTGCTCAGCCCTCTCGAGCGAGGTCGGCACACGATCCGCCACCATTGACGTCTCTTCCAGAACCTCGCCTGTGCGCCGGTCGAAGCAAGCACCAATATTTCCGAGCCGATGGCGATGGCGTATTTCGACGCAGCTCCTGTCGCCAGCGTGGATGACGATCGGAAAGAAATCCCTGCCATTCACATCAGTCCGCCCGCTGCCGATGGCGTGCATCGCCATCGTCCGATCGATGAGAGGTTGGTCCTCAACCTCTGAAAGTGGCCGGCGGGCCGCAGGATAAAGCAGGACGTTTCCGACAAGCGAAGCCGTCAGCAGTCCAACCAAGACAATGACGCCGACCCTACCCATTCGCATCGTCGATCTGGGCGCCGTGTTCATCGCGCGATACTCGCCAGAACGAGGCTTCATTTGCGCCCGAACAACTTCTCGATGTCGCCGTGCGCGAGCTTCACCCAGGTCGGGCGGCCGTGATTGCACTGGCCGCTATGGGGGGTGACCTCCATCTCGCGGAGCAAGGCATTCATCTCGGCGACCGAGAGGATGCGGCCGGCGCGGACCGAGCCGTGGCAGGCCATGGTCGCGGCGACATGGTCGAGCCTCTCCTTGAGCGAGAGCGCACTGTCGAAGGCGGCGAGCTCGTCGGCGAGGTCGGTGACGAGGCCCCTGGCGTCGCCGGCGCCGAGCATCGCCGGGGTGGCGCGGACGAGCATGGCGCGCGGGCCGAAGCGCTCGAGCTCGAGGCCCATTTCGGCGAGCTCGGCGATGCGGGCCTCGAGCCGGTCGCAGGCGGGCTCGTCGAGCTCGACCACCTCGGGCAGCAGCAACGCCTGGCGGGCGACGCCGCCATTGGCCATGGCGCGGCGCATCCGTTCGAGCACGAGACGCTCGTGAGCGGCGTGCTGGTCGACGAGGACGAGGCCGTCCTCGGCCTCGGCGACGATGTAGGTGGCGGCGACCTGGCCGCGGGCAACTCCGAGCGGGAAGGATACGGCGGCGGGGACGGGTGCGGTGGCGGGTTCGGCGCGGGCGTGCGGGGTGTAGGTGGTGTGGTGTTCCGCGACGGTGGTGCCGGTGAATAGCCCCTCCCCTTCAGGAGCACCGGGGCCGGTCCATCCCCCGGATGGACCTAGAAGCCCCGGTGCTGGGTAGGGGGTGGGGTTGGGCGGTCGGGTGAAGCTGAAAGCCTGAGGGTGGGCTCGGAGGCCGTACCCCACCCCTTCCCCCTCCCCTGAAGGGGAGGGGCTTGAGTATTCCGAGGTCCAATTGCCCATGGCGCCGACATTGGCGCGTTGCGCGGAGCGGTGGCCGGCTTCGTCGAGCGCGTGCCTCAGCCCACCGACGATCAGGCCGCGGATGCCGGCCGGGTCCTTGAAGCGGACTTCGGTCTTGGCGGGGTGGACATTGACGTCGACCTCGTCGGCCGGAAGGTCGATGAACAAGGCCAGCACCGGGTGGCGGTCGCGGGCGAGCAGGTCCTGGTAGGCGCCGCGGACGGCGCCGATCAGCAGCCGGTCCTTCACCGGACGGCCGTTGACGAACAGATATTGGTGGTCGGCGACGCCGCGGTTGAAGGTCGGCAGGCCGGCGACGCCGCCGAGCAAGGCGGTGCCGCGGGCATAATCGATGGCAAGGCTGTTGGCGGCGAGCTCGCGGTCGGTCAGCGCCGCGACCCGCGCCGGACGGTCCTCGTCGGGCTGGACCGCGAGCGTGCGGCGGCCGTCATGGTCGAGGGTGAAACCGATGTCGGGCCGGGCCATGGCGAGGCGCTTCACGACGTCGAGGCAGGCGGCATATTCGCTGCGCTCCGAGCGCAGGAACTTGCGCCGCGCCGGCACCTTTTCGAACAAGGCCTCGACGACGACGCGGGTGCCGGGCGGCAGCGCCGCCGGCCCCTCCCCCGCCAGCTTGCCATTGTCGACGATCCGCGCCCAGCCGTCGGCGCCCCTGACCCGGCTCTCGATCGTCACCCGGGCGACGCTGGCGATCGACGGCAGCGCCTCGCCGCGGAAACCCAGCGTCGCGACCTGGTCGATCGCATCGTCGGGCAGCTTCGAGGTCGCGTGCCGCTCGAGCGCGAGCGCGATCTCGTCGGGCGCCATGCCGCAGCCATTGTCGACCACCTCGATCCGGCCGAGTCCGCCCTGCGACAGGGCGACCGAGATTCGCGACGCACCGGCGTCGATCGCATTCTCGACCAGCTCTTTCAACGCACTGGCCGGTCTTTCCACCACTTCACC